>NZ_VOZT01000035.1:0-37167 GCF_013419625.1 Acinetobacter sp. YH12070
TGTTCCACTTTAGATATTTGTTTAAGATGAGATGTAACTCATTGAAATGTGTCATCATATTCGTCGTCAGAAAACAAGTATTATGCCATTATTTCAATGAGTTATCTTTTTTTGTCGTGTACAAAGCCGAAAAACATATTGTGCCACCAATTTTAGCCATGGAAGATGCTGAAATGGTGTGTAATTCAGGTAATTCATTAACCCCAGCCATTATGGCCACCAAAGATATGGGCGCAGACCCAACACGTGTGGCTGTGTTGATGTATTCAGCAGCAGGGATTTGTGCAGAACAAAAAGCCTTGGATGCAGAGTTACGTTATTTACGTGCATCTAAAGCTAACCAAGTAACCGAAGCACAGGATGCCCGTGTTGAGCAAAAGCGTTGGGCGGCACTTGCGGCACAGCGTCAATATACCGGCTATCAATTATTTCAAGATCGTTTTGAAAAGAAGTATAAGAAAAGTCTAGGTGAAGGCTGTCCAAAAATGAACAGCGACATTGACCAAACAGTGTATATGTTGGGAATGTTAAGTGGCTTACAGGCCATGACCAATGATATTAACTCAGGTGGGGCGGTAAACGTTCCTAAAGACATTGCTGCGATTGTTGAACGCGGTATGGTGTGTCTGAATAATGAAAAATTCTGGGGCGCACCAAATGCAACCCGCGCTGTGATCTGGACTTTACTGCCGGGTGCAGGTGATGGAAAACCTGATCCATACCAAACATTGAAACAATCTACGCAAATTGGTGAGCAAAAGGGTGTGAGACTGTCACATGCTTTATATGCGGTTGCTGCACAAGCCAGTGGCGATGATGCGAAAATCCGTGATGCCTTACGTACCTTTGCACAAGCGCGTAGCGATGAGAAACCTGTTAATCCACAATTTAAGCTCATCGATAGCATGGCTGAAACCATGGTGAAAGGGATTTCAGATCGTTATTGGACTGAACATACAGGCGTTCGTACGGCTGATGATGGTATGGAACATTTCTGGGATGAAAGTGCCAATAGTTCTGAACTCGATGATTTGTTTAATGGTGATATTGAAACCAGTGGCACAGCTGCAAATTAATCTTTGCAATAGCGTTTAAAAGTGAGGTACAGGAGGAGCGAAAATGAAACTACAATTTTTAATACCGAAAATTGTCTTTCTTGCCGTATTCGTTTCGATCTGTGCCTCGCTACAGGTATTTAAAGATTATTTTATCTATTGGCAAGATGACTTATTTCATGATTTTTGGCGCTTATGGACCGCACATTGGGTTCACGTCGGTTGGATTCATTTTGTTTTAAATATATTGGCCTTTATTTGCTTACCGTTTATTTTCCCACGAGTTTCGACATGGCATTTTGTTGCCATTTTATTGATTTTATCTCCTTTAATCAGTCTAAGTTTCTATTTTTTCTTACCCGATATTGAAGCCTATGCCGGATTATCTGGTGTCTTACATGGTGCCTATGTCGCGGTCGCTTGTGTGCATTTGATGTATCGACGGGAGCGAAATTTTGCAGCCTTTGTATTGTTGCTGATTTTGGCAAAATTGGTGTGGGAAAATACCGTGGGCAATACGGGAACGGCTGAATTAATTGGAAGCCCCATTTTAGTCGAAGCACATTTATTGGGGGTGATTTGGGGCATTATCATCGCCTTGTTCTATCTTGTTGGCAATTATTTCTGGGATCGTTAGCTCACTTTAGGTGATTGGGTTGACAAAAAAAACCGAAAAGAAAATACATATTGTCATTTTAATGTTTTGAATATTGATGCAAATTTAAACGTAATAATAAAACAGTTAGGTCAGGGAAAGGAACTTCTCGAACCGATAAGGAAGAGGATGCTTAGTCCAGCTAGGCTCCAAAATAAAAATAGGAAGACTCATGCAAAATGATGCACAAAACATATCCAGCATCGTTGGTCTGTTACGTTATGTCTGGACAGAATGGATTTCGACTCTAGTCGTATTGATCTTGCTTCTGCTTACACTAATTATCGGTACAGGGGAGATGATCCATGGGCAGTTGCTCCGTATGGGAGAGCGACTGTATGGTGACCCTGCAACAGGTATGCAGTACTCTTTTTTAAGGGCTGAGCCTGCCAAGCCTGAATGTGACCGTAACCCGAATGTCGATGCGTTGGTGAAAACTCAAATGCAAGCCAATGCAGCAGATGAGTTTGCTGATTTTTTTGGTACGGCATCTGAGAATGACGTTCGTTCGTCTATTTTAGCGAGTGTGCAGCAGTGTGAAGAAAAGTATCAATTTTATGATAAAGCCATGCAACATATGGAGAAGCATCCGAGTATTCGCGCCTATCGTAATTTTGAAACAAGCTTCTTCGGTATCTTTAAATTTGGTACTGAAAATCGCGCCATTTTGTTGATTTTTATGGTGGTTATAGCTGCGATTAGTGCGACATTGAAAATTCATCATATTGGTCTACGCGGTCCTGCAACCAAGAAGGATTATCGTGTTTATAGCCTGATGATGAGCTTCGGTAATGGACTGTTAACCTACTCAAGTATCAGCCAATTCAATTCAGTGAAAAATTCGGGAGTTCCAATGACCACCGAAACTGAACTGATTTATTGGATGTGGATGACGCTGTTCTCAATCCTGACATTGATCAGTGTTTTGCAATTGTTTAGTCCGCCAAAAGATGCCAAAGAGGGCGGTAGTCTTAGTTTCGCGTTCCTAAGCGTGCCTTTATATGCGTATATGGCGTTGATTACAGGTATCGCCTTTATCTTCTTTATGGACTACCCGATGGGGCAAGGCATCTATTTAGGGCAATTGGTCGAGTTTTCAAGTATTTTCCTGAATCTAGCGTTATTCATTTGGGCGGGTATGTTGTTGAAGCAAACCCGTGTCGTAGATTTATTCTTGAATATTTTACGCCCATGGAACTTAGCTCCTGAGACTTTAACATGGCTGATTTTAATCGCAGCAGCATTGCCTACAGCCTATACTGGAGCATCGGGGATCTTTGTCATTGCGGCAGGCGCGATTATTTATAAGGAAGTGTGGAACGCTGGCGGACGCCGTCAATTTGCCTTGGCTGCAACAGCAATGTCCGGTTCGCTTGGGGTGGTTTTACGTCCATGCTTATTGATTGTGGTTGTTGCATCGCTAAATAAAGAAGTGACCACGGATCTGCTTTATCAATATGGTATTTATACGTTCTTGCTGACATCTACGATGTTTTTAATTGTGTCGTTATTTTTTGCAGAACATAAGTTCCGTATTGCTCAAGCCAATGTGGCAGCGCCGCAGTCAGGACGTGCCTTCTTAGCCGTTATTCCTTATATTGTGATTTTCGTGCTGATCTGGATGTTCTATAAATATTTATTGAATACAGATTTAAATGAATTTACTGCACCAGTCATGATGCCTGTTATTCTGCTGATGATCGTTTTAGTGGATAAATTACGTCATCAGCCAGCACCATTGTCAGCTGTTGGGCATTGGGATGAAACACTAACAGCAAATTATAGTGCGAATGCTGAACCTGCTTTAGCCGGCGCACAGGTTGCACATGCAGAATACCGTGAAGGATTACATGGCAATAGCACAGATGATGGGCAGGCTGCGAATCATACAGTGGCTCAATCCAGCTCTATGCAGATTCTACGTCAAGTTGGTTTTTGGAAGTCGATGCATATTTCGACCAGTGAAACCGTTGGACATATCGGTGCTTTGGTTATTTTGATGGCGCTTTCGGTAAGCGTTGGTGGATTGCTAGAGCGTACTGAAGTCATGAGTTTATTCCCAACTGATATCAGCAGTACTTTTTTGGTTATCACATTGATTGTCGGATTGATGGTCTTTGTGGGTATGATTATGGATCCGTTTGGCGCAGTCATTTTAATTTCTGCAACTATTGCTCCTGTAGCCTATCAATACGGTATTCATCCTGTGCATTTTTGGATGATTACACTCATTGGTTTTGAGCTAGGTTATGTTACGCCTCCAGTTGCATTGAACCACCTCTTGGCCCGACAGTCGATAGGGGATGCTGAAGTCAATGAAGCGGATGCTGAAGTTCGTCACTTGTCGTTTTATTACCGTTATGAACGTTGGATTTTGCCGCTGATTGTGCTGTTCCCTGCAATGTTGATTATTGCGTATCTGCCGTATTTCTTTAAGCTGTTTGGTTGGTATCAATAAATTAATTTTGAAGCATTAAAAAAGCACCTTCGGGTGCTTTTTTATTGAATAAGGGGCTGTGCATTTGATGGTAAATGGTTTGAATCTTTATGACTTTTTAAACTTATTTTGTAGGATTGGACTACAGAGCAAAATCGCTAAAAATATAAAAGCAAAGCCGAATAGGCTGTAAATGTCTGGCAGTTCCTGCCAAAGAACAAAGCCCCAAATACCGGCAAAAATAATCGTGATATAGTTCACGGGGCCAATTTGACCTGCGGGTACAAGCTTATAGGCATTGGACATAAAAATTTGACTGATATTGGCCAAAAGCCCCGCTGTAATCAGAAAAGCTAACTCCTTTAAACTATAAGGACGCCAGAGCCAGAACATCGGGATCATCGATATGAGCGTGCCAAAAAAGCAGAAATAAAACACGATGCGTTCAGGTGGTTCAGTTGCTGTAAGGGCACGAACAGTGACAAATGCCATGGCTGCCAAGAAGCTTGCGGTTAGTCCGATGAGTGATAACTGATTAAACATTCCTGCATCGGGCTTTGCGACGAAGAGGACGCCAATCAAACCAATGACGGCGGCAATGAGCATACTCAGGGTTATTTTTTCTTTTAAAAATAACCATGCAATTAAGGGGATGAAGATCGGCGAGGAATAGGTGAAGACCATGGCATTGGAGAGTTTTAAGTGTGCGATGGCATAAAAAAAACCATACATTGCCACTAAGCCCACGATTGAACGCCAGGTATGCATCCACAGTTTTTCAGTTCTAAAAAACCTGCTGCCTTTTTGTAGGATCAAAGGGAGAAAGATCAATAAGCCAACCGCATTGCGAAAAAATACGATGGTGGCATTATCTACTGTGTGAGATGCGTAGCGTATACAAACCCCCATGATGGAAAAAAGCAGCGCTGATAGCATGAGAAAGCCAATTGCTTTGGGGATATTTTGTGGTGTAGTAGTGGACATAACAAAAAGGCTAGAAAATCTGATGATATTCTAGCCTATAAGTACGCATGGTGTAGCAGAAGTCGGTTATTTTGCTTGTTGTGCTAACTGTGCTTCGAGTAATTTAATTTGTTCTTCTTTCAGTTTAATCAGTTCATCTGCATCTGAATGTTGCTGTTTTAAACTTTGCTCCTGATCATTCAATTGTTGTTGAATGTCATTTAATTTGGCAATTTCTTCTTTGGCTAAAGAGGCATTTTCAGGCACAGCTGCATCTAAAATGTCTTCTTCGACCAATTTAATGGTGTCAGTCTCTGCGGCAGGGACTGATGCTTCAGTTTCAGATTGGACTGGGACTGCAACAGGCGGTTTAGCCGGTGCAGCGACCATTTCTTCTTGAAGTTCAGATTTATCTGCTGTACTGCTGTTTAACCATTGATATGCAAAAAAGATAGCAATCAATAACGTTAAGCCCCCAATGATTCCAACTAACAGTTTTGGATTATTTCTTTGATCTTCTGTCATTTTTGACCTTAATTTTTATTTAGGCTGACGTGGCTTAAATTGGATCACACCGATATCGTCTGGCACGGCAGGTTGTTCAGGTTGATCGACATGAGTCGGTCGATTTTCACTGTAACCACAATCAATGCATTCGATCCATTCGTCTTCGCCAGAGGTCAGCATGACAACCCGGTCCATCGCTTGGCATTTTGGACATTTTGCACCTGCAATGAAGCGTCGTTTAATGGTCATCATACTTACCTTGAATCTAACTAAGGCCCCTAGTTTAAGCGTTTTTAGATGCGTTCGTCCAACCTTGATGACGCAGCAAAGCATCTATTTTTGGCTCGCGTCCGCGGAAATTGATAAATGCGTCAAGTGCCGTATCTTTTCCGCCAACTGCTAGAATAAATTGTCTAAACGACTTGCCAGTCGAAGTATTAAAAATTCCTTCATTTTCGAATCGGTCGAAGGCATCACTTGCTAAAACCTCTGCCCATTTGTATGAATAATAACCAGCAGCGTAACCACCTGCGAAGATATGACTGAAACCATGTTGGAAACGGTTGTACGGAGTGGTTGGTGCAACCGCATATTTTTGACGAATAGCATCTAAGGTGTGTTGGATGCCTGCAGCGTCCAAAGCAGGGTTGGCCTTATGGATATTTAAGTCAAACATGGCAAATTCAATTTGACGTAACGTTTGCATCCCAGACTGGAAGAAACGTGCATCTTGTAGTGCTTTTAACAGATCGGCTGGTAAGGTTTGTTTTGATTCAACATGTTCACTGAGCAAATCTAAACTTTCTTGATCCCAAGCCCAAAATTCCATGAATTGACTTGGCAGTTCGACTGCATCCCACGCTACGCCATGTGTACCTGCCACAGCGATGTTATCGACTTCAGTGAGCATGTGATGTAAGCCATGACCAAATTCGTGGAACAGCGTCGTTACTTCATCATGGGTAAGTAAAGCAGCTTGCTCACCGACAGGTGGGGTAAAGTTGCAGACCATGTAGCAAATTGGTTTTTGCAGACCATTTTCAGTTTGCATGCGTGAACGGAAGCCGCTCATCCATGCGCCGCCACGTTTCCCACTTCGTGCATACAGGTCAAAGTAGAAACCGCCAATCACGCTGCCTTGATCTTCAAGCTCAAAGTAACGTGCATCAGGATGCCAAACAGGCGCTTCACGCTCGATCACATTGATGCCATAGAGACGATTTACAATGCTGAACAAGCCTTGAATAATCTTAGGTGCAGGGAAGTAGGGCTTCAGGTCTTCTTGTGACAAATTAAACTGTTGAACTTTGAGTTTTTCTGAGTAGAAAGTGGCATCCCACGGTTGTAACTCAGTGATACCGTCTTGCGCTGCAATGGCTTTCAGTTCAGCGATTTCTTTCTCTGCTGGCGCACGTGCATGTTCTGCCAGTTCAATCAGGAACTGATCTACAGTGGCCACATCGGGTGCCATTTTGCTTGCTAAAGACAATTCGGCGTAGTTGTTAAAACCAAGCAGGCTAGCCATTTCCTGACGTAGTTTCAAGATTTCTTCCATGACCGCTGTATTATCAAATTCAGCAGAGTCTGCCTGATCAGAAGCACGTGTGGTATAGGCTTTATAGAGTGCTTCACGAACTTCGCGGTCTTCGGCATAGGTCATAATGGCAATATAAGACGGGAAGTCGAGTGTTGCTACAGCCTGATCAAGCTCACGTTGCTGACCATATTGTTTCAGAAGTTCAATACTGCCTTGAGGTAGTCCTTTGAGCTGCGCTTCAGTTAAAGGTTTGAAGTAGGCTTGGGTGGCATCCAATACGTGATTGGAAAAGTCTGATGATAACTGTGAAAGTCGTGTAGATATTTCTGCATAGCGTTTTTTTGGTTCACCTTCTAAGGCTACGCCTGAAAGTTTAAAATCTCGTAACGCAAGTTTAATCGCGCTTTGTTGTGCTGCAGGAAGCGTGTCGAAAACACTGTTGTCATGTACATGCTGATACGTTTGATACAACACTGTATGTTGACCTAGCTGCGTATAGTACTCACTCAGGACGGGCAGTAAAGATTGGTAAAGTTCACGAGTTTCAGCATTATTCATCACGGCATTTAGATGCGACAGCACGCCCCAAGCTTCACTCATGTTATTTTCAAGGGTATCGACGTGCTCGAGTACTTGTAGTTGTGCTTGTACGGATTCGGGTACATCCGTTAATTCTTTTAAAAATGCCTGACCTTGGGCAATGCTCTGTTCAATCTTTTGTTTTAAGTCTGCAAGGGTAATTTGGTCAAATTGTGGAACAGGCAAAGTTGCCTTTTCTAAAGTCATATTTTCTACTTCATATAAATCCTGAGTTATTTATAGATGTAGGGTTTGTTGCTGGTTAAATCAAGGTTTATATTTTTATTCTTTATTATGAAATAAAAAGCCTACATGTAATGCAGGCTTAATGATGAATTAACAATCAGGATCAATCACAAAATTTGTTTGATTGAATTTCTGCCACGAGCCTGTTGCCGCACCATCAACCACTAAAATAGAAATAATTCCCCAGTCGACTAAAACCCCGAGAAGGGTTGTAGGGTCAAACGTTTTTGTAGGAACGACTGTAGTCGTTTTACAGCCTGTTTTTTCAGCCTTTAAAACATATTTTCTTTCTTTTTAAAAGTATAAATAGCATTGTTTTTACCCATATACTCTTAATTTACATAGAGTTTTGCATCGGCATCGTTACTACGAATGTTGACCGTTTGAGATGAACCATTAAACATGGTTGCACACCCTGTGCTGAATAAAATTGAACATGTTAGTAGTACAGTAAATATTGTTTTCATAATAACCGCCGTTAAAAGACGGCTAGAAGATAGTAATATTGGTTGAAATATCAAACATTTAATTTTAATTTCAGAATCAAAAAGAGCGCCGAAGCGCTCTTTTCTTTCAACCTTAATCCGCAGCTGATTTAGCATTGGATTTTTTCTTTTTCGGTTTAGATTTTTTCTTCACTTTATCTTTAGCCTTCGCTTCAGATTTGCTTGCAGATTTTTTAGCAGGCTTTTTACCGAATGAACTGGGCTTAGATTTCGATTTTTTGCGTCGTATGGGTTGTTCTCCATCTTCAGCAGCGTTGGTTTTACGCTCTGAAAAGACTTCTTCTTTGGCTGTAGGCTTTGCAACACGAGGGGCACGTGCGCGAATAGCGCGACCTGCATGGCTCAATTGTTGAATCAATTCAAAGTCGATTTTGCGCTCTTCTAGATTTACACCAGCAACTTTGATTTTCACTTCATCGCCTAGACTGAAAACTTGACCTCGAGATTGACCAATTAAGCTCTGACTCGGTTGGTCATAGACGAAGAAGTCATCACCCAATTGGCTGACGTGGATCATGCCATCAACATATAAGTCTTTGAGCGTTACAAACAGGCCAAATTCAGCAGTTGCACTGATGGTACCGACAAACTCTTCACCCAAATGTTGCTGCATGTAATGGCACTTCAACCATGTAGTGACAGAACGTGAAGCTTCATCAGCACGGCGCTCGGTCGCAGAGAAGTGTTCACCTGCATCATCCAGCGAAGCACCAGAAATTGGATAAGGTTTTTTCTTCAATTGTGCTTTGATGGCACGGTGAAGTAACAAGTCTGGATAACGACGGATTGGAGATGTGAAATGCGTATATGCTTCGTAAGCCAAGCCAAAGTGACCTGCATTGTTCGCGCCATAATAGGCTTGCATCATTGAGCGGAGTAAAACGGCATGAATGCTTGGAGCATCAATACGGTCTTTCGTGGCATCAATCACGGCTTGATAGTCAGCTTGAGTCGGCTGTTCAGGGAATGGAAGACCCAATAACTTCACAAAATCACGAACCTTTTGAATACGTGAGAACTCAGGTGGTTCATGCACACGGTACAGCATCGGAATTTCGTTTTTTAATGCATATTCTGCCGCTGCGACGTTTGCCAACAACATGCATTCTTCAATTAACTTATGTGCATCATTACGGCTACGCGGTAAGATTTCATTAATACCGCCAAGCTCATCAAAAGTCATATAAGTTTCAACGGTTTCAAATTCCATCGCGTGGCGTTCAGCACGTAAGCCTTTCAACACTTGATACAATTGGAATAAGGTATTGACCGATTTACGCACATCACGGTCTTCAGGAATGGCTTGACTATTACCCTCAAAATATTCGGCCACTTGAGTATAGGTCAAACGAGCTTTTGAATGCATTACACCCGGATAGAACTCAAACTTAGTGACACGACCCGCGCGAGATAAGTTTAAATCACAGACCATACATAAACGGTCTACGTGTGGGTTCAAAGAACATAAACCATTCGACAGCGCCTCAGGCAACATCGGCAATACAAAATGAGGGAAGTACACCGATGTACCGCGCTCTTGAGCTTCGTCATCGAGCGGTTTACCCGGACGTACATAATGGCTGACATCGGCAATTGCCACGACAACACGATAACCACCACCCGGACGTTTTTCCGCATACACGGCATCATCGAAGTCGCGGGCATCTTCACCATCAATGGTGACAAGCGCTAAATCACGTAAATCGACACGACCTTCACGGTCTTGTTCTGAGGGTTCTTTAAAGCTGTCAGCTTCTTGTTGTACTGCTTCAGGGAATTCGTAAGGTAAACCAAACTCTAAAATGGTTTGCGGAATAATAATTTCAGTGTCTGCTTTATCAGCCATCGACTGAACAATATGGCCTGTCGCAAATTCTTCTTTGGTTGGGTAGCTGTCAATCGCAATACGCACAGAGTCGCCGAGTTTGACTTTGGCATGCTCGATTAATTCTTTTTCTAAAGTAATCGGTTGGTGTGCATTGGGATTTGCCGGCTGAATAAAATATTCACCTTCATACTCAGACACTTTACCAATAATTTCTTTGACACGATGCTGTAGAACTTCAGTAATAAAGCCCCATGCCTTGCCTTTACGGTCTACCGACGTTTGGCGGACTTTAACACGGTCACCATTAAACACCTGACGCAACTCACGTTCAGGAAGTAAAAGGTCATCTTCACCACTAATATTGGCTGTGCCTAAACCTTTTGAGTTGATATAAACCGTTGCTTCATGAGTCGGTTGCTCAGCTGCAAGCTGGAACTTAAATCCATCTTTCATCAACTGACCATCTCGAACCATCGCAATCAGACGATGACTCAGTGCATCAATACTTTTTTGATCGGCAATTTCAAAATGTTCTACAAGATCGGCATGCGACATTGCAGTTTTCAGTTGTTCAATCGTCTCTTGAATCAGAGTACGGCTTGGAATTGGATTGTCATAACGTTCGGCTTCAGCTTTTGCTTCAGGGTCGACCCAGTTTTTCATATGTATTTGGCTTCAAATCAGAAGATTAGGATTAGCATAAGTCATGCAAGCAGATACTGCACGCAATTGATTGCAATAAAGTGTTTTATGCCGATATTTTATAATGTTTAAAGCTGAAAAGTAGGGGACAGCAGTGCGTGCTGAACTAATTTTGCACTAATTTTTTGAAAATCGTTTAAAAAATATCTAATTGAGTAAAAAAATGAAAAAAATATAACGACTGTGCTTGCAGTCGTATCATGATCTTTGTATTATGGCGGCACGTTACGGTGAGATGGGTGAGTGGCTGAAACCACATCCCTGCTAAGGATGCATACGGGCAACTGTATCGAGGGTTCGAATCCCTCTCTCACCGCCACGATTTACTTATGTCGCGCTCATAGCTCAGCTGGATAGAGCACTTGGCTACGAACTAAGGGGTCGGGAGTTCGAATCTCTCTGAGCGCACCAATAAGTAAATCTGAAAACGTAGTCTTTTAAGACGACACAAGTTACGCGCTCATAGCTCAGCTGGATAGAGCACTTGGCTACGAACTAAGGGGTCGGGAGTTCGAATCTCTCTGAGCGCACCAACTTGAACAAATTACCGCACATGTTGCGGTTTTTTTGTGCTTGTGATTTATCGTTTTGATATAGCTGTCTTTTGTCTTTTGTCTTTTGTCTTTTGTCTTTTGTCTTTTGTCTTTTGTCTTTTGTCTTTTGTCTCTTACTTAGATTGTATAAAGCGTTGTATTTTATAAGACGACCCATCAGTAAATTTGATTTTGCTTTTTTCAGCAGATAAACCCTCATTTCAGATGTTCATGGCGATGCATTTTTTAAAGCTAAGATAAAGAAAAGTTGGTGAGTTAAAGCCGCGATTCAATGATGGCGATATACTTGTTATCTATCTTGAGCATTTATACGTGAGTATTGCTAAGTTTAAATTCCAAACTTGTGATGCAAAAGTCATTAAAAAAGTAAATCTAGCTGATTTTAAGCGTGTTTAAAGGGTAATTGTTTATTTGCTGTGCGTTTGGTTAAATTTATATGAAAAAGCTCTTAACAAAAAATAAAAATCACGTATAATGAGCCTCATCAAGACGTCGCGCTCATAGCTCAGCTGGATAGAGCACTTGGCTACGAACTAAGGGGTCGGGAGTTCGAATCTCTCTGAGCGCACCAACTTGATCAAGATTGAAAAACCGCACATGTTGCGGTTTTTTTGTGTCTGAAATATAGCTAAAAACAATAAATTCAGTTCATCAATCAAGGTTCTAACTTAGCTTTTGTTTAACTTTGAGTGCAAAGACCGTATTTCCGCCTAAAGCCGGTAACATGTCGTGATACGGCATACTGCGCATAGCACGAAGTAAAAACGGTGCTTTGTCATCAATCTTCACCGCACTGGTCAATTGTAATAACGACCCTTGTTGTAAGGGGCGAATATGCATTGCACCTCGGACAAACTTTAAGTCCCCACCTGTTGCGGTATATTGATTTTGCAGTAAGTCGGGATAGTTAAAACGCATCTTAAAATCAAAGGGAATATTGATCACACCTAAACCCACCGAAATTTTATAGTCGGCATCCATGAGGTGCGGATTAATTTTCTGCACTTGCATATGTTTGACTTGTCTTGGAAATAAGTGCTTGAACGAAGACACATTAATCCAGCGCTGTAAGCTCGAAGGCTCTTGTGCATAATATTGAAAACTGGTGCTAAAGCGCATCAATTCATAATTTTGCCCAAAGGGAACGCGCTGCGCTGTCAAAATAAAGGACACAGGTTCTTTCGAGCTTTGACTTAATTGGGTGATTTTGTCGAGTTGAGAGGCATTCAATTTGAGTTCAGGCAATTGATTTGCAGCGAGAGTTTCACTACTAAAGGCTTTAAATCGGCGCTGTAATGATTCGAGTAAAAAACCATTGGTTCCCGCAGGAATCCCTAATTTGGCATCGGGTAAGGCATTTAATATTTTGCTAAACAAAAAACCTTTGGGCTGATTTAAATCGCCCCATTGGGTCACACTAATCAAGGTGTGTTGTGCATCAATCTCAAACCATTCAATTTTCCCTGCACCAAAGGGCACTGGTGCTTCTAGAATCAAACTATTAATGCTGTTGTGCTGAATTTGGTGCTGCATCACCACGGTTTCTTTAAAGTTTAAAACCGGAATAGGTGTCGGGATATGGATGCGGTATTTAACTTGGCTGGTTGAACCTTGCTGTTGCAAAACCTCAGCAGATTTTAGCGTGGGAAATAAGCCGGCGTAGTTTGGATAATTACTGAGTAATCTGGCGACATTTTTACTGTTGGTTGGGACAACCACCGCGGCACTTTGAAATTTACCAACGACTTTTTGTCCTGCTTTCATCGTGGGTAGACTAATTTGCTGTGAAGGATGTGCAAAAATCACGATGTGATCACCGGCAAGATTTGCCAAGGCTTTGGCATTGCCATTAAATAAGTCCAAACTACTAGGGATCTGGGGTTGCCATTGAACGAATTTGGCCCAACTGGTCGATATGCTCAGTCCACTCAGAAACACCAGCACCATGATTATTTTTGTTATCTGCATGTCACATCCTGCGTATGCAATCTTTTATTTGTTGCTGTTTTTAACGTATTTCTAGAGGGAAGGGAAGTAGTGATGTGTTACAACCGACCATTAAAAAGCATGAAGCAAATTTGAATTGTGGTGTAGTATTTAGCGCAATTCATTTTTAAATATTCATACGCTTATGTCTGAAAATCTACCTGCATTATCGCTGCGCTATTTTTTAAATCTAGAAGAATCACAGGATGGTTTTGCACTAGCTACTTTTGGCAAAAAGCAATTTACGCGTTTTTTAACGCCAGCCATTAGCCTTGGGATTATCATCTGGGGTTTTTACTTAGGTGTAAATGGTGTCGGTGCCTACTATGTTGGGCTGGGTGCTTTCTTTTTACTTCTTCAAGGTATCATGCGTTATTGGTTTTTACCGATGATGTTTAAACGCCAGTTTGTAAAATACCAATTAGGAAAAAGTGAACAAGGTATTGATTTATTTCAAGACTATGCAGAAATTCATGCCAATGGTCGTAAGAATATCTTCCATTATGCTGAAGTGGCCAATTTTGCTGAAGGCAAATTGACCTATATGCTTGAACTGAAAAATAAAACCGTGATTATTGTGCCGAAAAGTGCATTTAAAGATACTGCGGACCAAGCGATTTTTACCAATACTTTTCAGCACTAAGACAATCTATTCATAACAAAAGAGGGAGTAGTATGCAGTCACGTCCATCTAAAATTGTTTGCGTCGGTCGTAGTTATGCAGATCATGCCAAAGAATTAGGCAATGCAATTCCTGACCGTCCTGTGCTTTTTATGAAGCCGCCAAGTGCATTAACCGCATTAGAGCAAGGCATCTCATGGAATCCTGCATGGGGCAGTTGCCACTATGAATGCGAATTAAGTTTACGTATTGATCGACCTTTATCGGCTGAAACTGATCCACGCAAAGCCTTAGAAGCAGTCGGAGCTGTGACTTTGGGGCTAGACCTGACCTTGCGTGATCTACAAGATGACTTAAAGAAAAAAGGTCAGCCTTGGGAGCGTGCCAAAGCTTATGATGGTTCTTGCATCCTTGCGGATTGGGTCGATGTTCAAGAGGTGGTTCAAGATTGGAAAGATGTGCATTACACCTTGCATGTCAATGATGAACTGCGCCAGAACGGTGATACTGCATTGCTAATTTTTGATGTGGGTACTTTGTTGGCAGATATTAGCCAAGTGTTTAGTCTTGAAGCGGGTGATGTGGTCATGACGGGTACGCCTGCGGGTGTCGCGGCACTACAGTCAGGTGAGCAGTTGAAAATGACCCTGAAAGGCAAAAATCAGGATTTTGTTTGGACAACTTTTGTCAAATAATCTGTGAAAAAAATACAAAAAAGGCTGCTTAATGCAGCCTTTTTTGATTGATCTATTCGGTACTGCTTGATGGCGGTGGCTCATTCGGTTGTAAAGGACCAGTATCTTTCCATGCTTCATAGGTCTCGGCCATATGCTGTGAGTCGGTGTCTCCCAATGCACCTGCTTTGGCATACCATTGTCGCGCTTTTTCACCATCTCGAATATCATAATGATAATAATGTGCCATTTTCATCGCCGCGTCAGCATCTTGCCCTTGTTCTGCGGCATAGCTTAAATATTCAGCTGCTTTGTCGGGTGTAGACGAAGGATGTTCAGAAAAATAATGTTGATTTCCCAAGACTTTGATTGCTTCGACATTCTTTTGTTTGGCAGCTTTTTCATACCAAATTTGCGCTTGGTGCTTATCTTGAATTAAGCCTTTTCCAGTGTCGTACATCCAACCAACGGTATATTCAGCAGCAGGATCATGAGTCTTTTTTGCAAGGTCTAGCACCCAGTGTGCAAGGAAAATATTGCCATCTTGCTGCATCTTTCGAATCACTTGATCTGCATGCGGGGTGCCTTGATAAGCTTGGGTCATCAACCATGCGAATGCGTCCGTAGTGCCTTGATCCGCAGCAGCTTTGTACCAATGTACACTTTGTTCGATATTTTGTTCTGTGCCCGTTCCACTGAGGTATAAATCACCCACTTTCATTTGCGCAGTCGCATCACCACTTTGAGCGGTTTTGAGTGCAGATTTAAATTCACGCTGTTCTTTGGAACTACAAGCCGTTAAAAATACGGCAGATAAACACAGCGCTAAAATGGTTTTTTTATTCATTTGAAATGGAATTATTATCATTTTCGTAGATTTTTTGATCTTAACGGATTGTTGAATCACTTTATAGAGACACTTATAGCTAAATTTAAACACATTTAGGGCTTTAAAACGGATTTCCTAAACTGATCTGGGGTGCAAAGCATCCATTTTTTAAACATATTTATAAACGCTGAGGCATTGGCATAGCCAAGTTCTAAGGCAATATTTTCGACGGTTTGGCCTGCGTTGAGCATGGACATGGCTTTCATGACTTTGAGACGTTGTCGCCATTCATGCAGGGACATCCCAAGTTCTTTTTGACAATAACGCGCCAGAGTACGTTCCGTCATATTTATCCGCTTTGCCAATTGCTCAAGCGCGCTCTGATCTGCAGGATGTTGATGTAAATAATCAAGCAGCTGTTTGAGGGCAGGGTGATCCGAATGCGGTAAATAACTACTGACCAGTTTGGCTTGATGCAGTTGATCTAAGATCACATGGAGTAAGCGTTGATACTCGGCCGTATTTTCCATGAGATCGGCTTGTTGATGCAACAGACGCAAATGGCTGAATATCGCTGTAACTAAAGGTGAGCTGAGTAAAATCCCCGGTTGTTTCGGCAAGTGGGTGCATAGAGATTCATGTACATATAAGGTTCCATGTGAAACCGCAGTACGATTTAAACCACTGTGTTCTAAGTGTGGGGGAAGCCAGATGCCATAAGGCGGTGGAGTAATATAGTCTATCTGATTGATGTTCACTTCCATTACGCCATTAAAGGCATAGACAAATTCACCCCAAGCATGACCGTGGACGGGATAAACAGACAATGCAGGATCGTCACGAAAACTGATCCATAGCGCTGCTTGAATTTCATCGTTGGTGGGAAGTTGTTGCAACTGCGTATGATCTGCACGAGCTTTATGACGCATGAGAAATTTTGCCTGAATAAGAAGATCACTTGTCTATTTTGAAGTATATATTTTATTTCTGACAGTTCTATAGTGTTGCTTGTCGTATTGTTGAGTAAATAGTGTGGAACAGCGTAAGGCGCTAGATGCGAAAGCTTCTGGTCTGATGATTATTTTGTGCATGATTTTAGGGATTCAACAGGTCATTTTGAAATTGGCCGCGGTTGATATTGCGCCGATCATGCAAATTGCCATTCGATCGGGTTTGGCTGCGCTGTTGGTTTTTCCACTGATTCGTCTCAAACCAGGGACACATTTATATACTCGAGAATACTTGCTGCCGGGTATCTGGTTGGCGTTTTTATTTTCAGCCGAATTTACTTTAGTGGCAGAATCCCTGCGCTATACCTCTGCATCACATACCGTTGTCTTGCTCTATACCGCACCGATATTCGTGGCACTAGGTTTACATTGGAAGTTGCCTGAAGAAAAGCTTACAGCGATCCAATGGGTCGGTATTTTTATTGCCTTTTCAGGAATAGTACTGTCGTTTATGGGACGTGAAAGTAGTACTACAGTCAACACTCAAGCCCTGTTGGGTAATGCGATGGCATTACTTGCTGGGGTGATGTGGGCCTTGACCACCATTTCATTAAGACTCACCAAACTCTCTGATGCACCTCCGACTCAGACCTTGTTTTATCAGTTGGTTGGTGGTTGTGTATTTTTATTACCCGTGGCGTGGCTGACAGGACAAATGACTGTACATTGGACGGTGTTGTCCATCAGCAGTATGATTTTTCATGTGCTCATTATTTCATTTTTTAGCCTGATGCTTTGGTTTTGGCTGTTAAGTAAATATCTGGCCAATGGTCTGGGTGTTTTTTCATTCCTTACCCCAATCTTTGGACTGGTCTTTGGCGTATTGATCTTAAACGAAACGATTGAACTGAATTTTATCTTGGGGACGGCCTTAGTAATGGTCGGAGTGATGACGGTAACCTTGCATCGGTGGTTGTCTAAATTGATGGGACGTCAGCGCACAGCGACCTAAGATCATGTATAAATAAAAAAGGAGAGCTACGGCTCTCCTTTTTTTATTTACACTTATTTTTCTTCAAAAATAGTCGCAAGTGGAATCGAGAGTTTGGCCGCGAGATAATCATCCGATTCGACCAGTTGCGGCCCAATTTTTTCCATCCAAACATCATCTGGATCGACGCGACCTAAATCTTGCCGTTTAGGGAGCGGATAGGGCAGCTTACTGTAAAAACTCCAAAAGTCCACTTGGGTTAAATTACGAACTAAAACATAATGATCATCATCTGTACGTTTAATCAGGTGTTGCTCTTCAAACAATAAAATATAGCTTGGCAGGCGGCCGATTTCATCACGCCCTAAAACCTCAAGCGCTTCTTTTTCTGTCACGCTCTGACCGAGTTTTTGCTTTTTATAAAATAATTCAAGCAAATCCATCAACATAATAACAGGATGACGTTTTTGGTCGTTGCCCGAATTGAAAGCTGTCAGTGCATAACTAATTTCTACCCCAATCAGTACGATATTCCATGAAAGGAATATCCAAAGCAGGAAAATTGGCACTGCAGCAAAAGCACCGTAAACGATTTGATAACTGGTGAAATTTGACATGACAAAACCAAAGAGGTTTTTGAGCAATTCAAATACCACGGCACTAAAGACACCCGCGATCAGCGCCGCCTTAATCGGCACACTGCGGTTGGGAATCGTCCAATACAGAATGAAAAAACCTAAAATGGTCAATGAAAAAGACAAGATCCACAGCAGAAAAGCCCCATCCAGTTCATAGCCGGCAAAATTATTGCTGAGGACATTCATAGAGGCCAAGGTAGATGACACAACAAATGCGCTACCCAGTAAGATTGGGCCTAATGAGATAATAGTCCAATAGCGCATAAAGCCAATAATGCCGCCACGTGTCTCACGCACCCGCCAAATTCGGTTAAATACTGTCTCAATGCTGGTCAGCATCATAACTGTGGTAATGAATAAAAACAGTACACCAATAACAGTCAGGTTACTGGATTTATCGGTGAAGGCATTCAGTGCTTTATCAAAAGCAATTGTCGTTTTCGGTAGGAAATTACTATAAATCAATTGTTGAAGCTGTTGACGAGCAGGTTCTAAAGCTTTAATTGAGGAGATGATGACCAAGAATACGGTCAACATGGGTACCACTGCAAACAAGGTGGTATAGGTTAATGATCCTGCTTGTTCACGGCAGCGATCGGCTTCAAAACGTCGAATGACAAATAAAACAAACTGAAACCATTTCTTGTCGTAAAAGGGAAGTTTTTTTAAAAATGCTTCGATCATTCGTTCAAGTCTCGAGTTATTTTAGTCATGTTTATGCAATTTTCATCACTTAGCTTAACCAAAAAATAGGAAAAATACCGTATAGTTTTCTTTTTTCATTGAATTTATAAAAATGACGCAAGCTTATGTACTAGTGCTGTATTACAGCAAATATGGTTCAACACGTGAGATGGCACATTTGATTGCCAATGGAATTGAAGCGTCTGGAATGGCGGTAAAAATACGAACCGTTCCAAATTTATCTACTGTGGTGACTGATGTGCAGCCCAGTATTCCTGCCGAAGGCGATATTTACTGTAGCTTAGATGACTTAGCGCATTGCTCAGGTTTAGCCCTTGGTTCGCCAACACGTTTTGGTAATATGGCGTCGGAAATGAAATATTTCTGGGATCAAACCACAGCGCTTTGGCTCAATGGCGCATTACATGGCAAACCTGCCTGTGTGTTTACCAGTTCAGGTTCAATGCATGGGGGACAGGAAAGTACTTTGCTGACCATGCTGCCGCCTTTGTTTCATCACGGAATGATGGTTATGGGTTTAAGTAATGCCCATCCGGCATTATCGAATACCAAAACGGGTGGTACACCTTATGGTGCAAGCCATGTCAGTGGTCCACGCCATGATCAGTCATTGAGTCAAGATGAGCGTAATTTGTGTGAAGAGCAGGGTAAACGCCTAGGCGAAGTGGTCAAAAAGTTGATTTGATACTTACTTGTTCTAGGACGTTGCGCTAACTTTGTAGCGAACGGGCAAGAAAAGGCTTAAATATTGCACTTTTCTTGCTTTTTTTTACGTGTGACTTCTCTTTATTTATGACGTTGTATTGCCGCCAAAAATATAAAAATAAATCTGTCGAACTATTCTTAAAATACCCAAAATAAGTGATATCAATAACATATTGAAAGTTTTTAAATACAGCCTGCTCAGTGATGGCCTTGAGTCAATTATTACTGTCTCTTTAGGCGCGTTATTTTTATTTTTTGATTACATGATTTGTATTTAAATTTCTTCTTTGGGGTGTGTGATGTCTATTATTAATTTTCGAATGATTTTCCTATGTTCCGCATTGGCTGCGTCTACTTTGTGTACGGCAATGCCAGTTTTACACAGTATGGATTTTCCGCAAGAGAAAAAAGCTGAAGAAAAAGAATTTTTGGCGAAACAAGATCAAGTCAAAGCAGAATCAAAATCTTTAACCGATGCTTCAAAATAATTGATTCGCCATGGTTTCGAATAGCATTTCAATAGGCTAGAAATACATGCTAGAAAAACAATAACCCATTAAAAAAGAGCGCTGATGCGCTCTTTTTTTACATCGAATTTAGTCTTGATCCGAAGTCTTTGCAGCGTCTTCAGGCTGTTGCTCAACTTCAAATCGCTGTTTGCAGTCTAAACATTGGTAGTCGAGAAAAATATTTTGATCGACGATCACGCCGGCTTTTTTACCAAAACGGTGTCCTAGAAAACCGCCGGTAATACCGACGCTAATCGCACCGACAAAAGTCCCGATGGTTCCGCCCATAATCACGCCAAGTGGGCCTGCAGTCACACCACCAATCGCAGCACCAATAGATGCGCCAGATGCCGCACCACCAACAGTCCCTGCAGCAGTTCCTGCACCACTGAGTAAGACCCCACCAATTTTTTGTAAGTTTTGTTCATGGTTACGCTTTTCAATATGGGTTGATCCACATTTTGGACATTTAACTGTCGGTTCCATGTTTTGATCTTCTGTATTCATAACTTTCCGTAGCCTTAAAAAAAATAAAGTGGCCGAATTTATGGTGCAGCATAAAGTAATTTGACAGATGAGTAGTTGACCCATTTGATCAAATGTGACGATTTTCCTGAATTTTATCGAGTTTTGCGCACAGATGTTTTGTCTGCTTGTAACCAAGGCGTTAAAAAGTGCGCTCTACGTCACCTTAATCGTAAGTTTTTAGCAAAAAAAAGAACACCTGATGTGTTCTTTTTTTCTTTTGAACGCAAACTTAGTCACGAACAAATTCAACAGTACCATTCGCCAGTGATTTCACACGTGCCAATGATTCAACGCGATAGCCTTTTTCAAGCAAAATATCACGACCAGGTTGGAATGATTTTTCAATCACGATACCGATACCCAATACTTCAGCACTTGCTTGATGAATAAGATCTGCAAGACCTAAAGCCGCTTGACCATTGGCCAAGAAGTCATCAATCACTAAGACTTTATCTTCAGCATTGATGTGCTTTTTAGAAATCGCGATAGTGCTTTCAGTTTGTTTTGTAAAAGAAAACACTTTTGAGCGATACAAATCATCTTTTAAGGTTAAAGATTGATATTTACGTGCAAAAATCACAGGAACACCAAGTTCAAGACCAGCCATTACTGCAGGTGCAATACCTGATGCTTCAATCGTAATGATTTTTGTGATGCCAGCATCTTTAAAAAGACGGGCAAATTCTTGACCAATTTGCTGCATCATCACAGGGTCAATTTGGTGGTTCAGGAAAGAATCGACTTTCAGAACTTCTTCAGAGAGAACGATACCTTCAGCTAAGATTTTCTGTTCCAGAGCGTGCACGGGAGAATCCTCGAGGGGCAGGTGCTTTTTAAAGCAAAAGCGTATTTTAAAAAGCACCGTGAAAAATGCAAGCGAAATTGATCAAATCAATTAATTTGTTGCACCTTTATAGCCCGTTAACAATAAACCGTAAGAGGTTTTATTGTCTTGGTGGGAAACTTTGACAGGTAGATAATCTAGTTTTGGTGCTAACCAGAAAGTCGTTTGACGGCCTGGTTTGTCATGACGCATCACGACTTTAACGGTGTCAAAAGTTCCATAAGTGGTTTTCACTTTTTCAGTGCCTTGTTTCACGAACTTACGAGCTTCAACCTCTTTGGCATCGGCAATGTAGTAATTCGATTTCAAACCACCATTTTTTAAATCTTCACGAATTTGCAATTCAGCATTGAGTTCATCTAACACACCTGATTTCCACGCAAATGAACGCGCTTTATCATCTTTTTTGGTATTAATGGTTTTTGCGCCAGCATTGAAATTGATGTTCATGGTGTTGTTGTGCACCAAAATTTTGCTGCTGCGGCTAAAGCTGTTCGAGTGAATTTGGCTGCCATTTAAACTAAAACGACTGGTTTCAGTTGCAGAGGCCATCGCACCAGCTTTTGCTGCAAAAACATACGTCCAGTTATTCCCAGATTGTTTTAGGGTACGTGTTGCAGAACCCAAGTTTTTGCCGTTGTAATTAAACTGGTAGCTTGCTTGGAATGGACTCATGGCAAATGACTGACTTGAGAAACCAGTCAAAAGCAGTGTAGTCGATACCCCAGCAACAAGACCTAAATTTTTCAAAACTGAATGTGCCATAAGTATGGTTTTCCTATTCAATAGAAGTGCGGTGGGCTAAACCACCTGATATATTTATTATGCGGCTGGATTGTGGAGAATCACGTCACAAATCCGTGCCTAATGTATATATTGTGTAGCGTTTTTATAGGTTCAAGATGCCTAAGTACAGGATAAGTCTAGCTTTCCTTTTGCTTTATAGGCGTGACTTCATCGTCTTTTAAATTTGAATCATCCCAGTCTTCCATCCGTTCTTGCGACATTTTGGTGAACAATGCGGTTAAATTAACATTACCAATCACCACCAATTCGGCCTCACGTAAAACAGCATGGTTGACATGGACTTTGCCCAGTGTGTCGATAATCGATCGACTTTTACCGAGCCAGCGATTCAGGTCTAAATACAGTAAATCATCTTTAACTTTGATCACATTGAGCTTTTCCAAAATCATACCCAATGGATCTTGGTTGAGTACTTTTTGATAGAACCATAACGCCATGCGCACGCCCATCTTATACAGAACATTTGGATACTTTGCTTCAATCACTTGTGTATCACTAATTTGTTCAAATACGATCAATTGGGTTTGTTTGTTGAGTTCCATCTGTACCAGTTTTAAATCAACAGAGAGTGTTATGATCAGCCCGTTATAATCCAATGTGGCATACAGTCGAAGCCAGTCATCATGCAGGTCAGCATGCAAGTCTTTGAGCATTTTCACATTATCGGTGACAAAGCGCTGAAATGTCGCATTTAAAAACACTTGAGACATTGGGAATTCACGCTCATCTTCAATAAATCCTTCAGCTTTTTGGTACACTTGGCGTATACGTTTAGCGATATTGGAAACTAGCGTTTGCATAAGAAGTGCATCCTGACAAATTATGTTTTTTGACGATGTTTATCTTGTCGATTTCTATAAAAACACAAGGTTTTGATCTTGCAGTTTAGCAAAATAAATTGCACCATTTTCATGATTTTAATTGTGCATTATCTATGTGTTGATGGATTTCTCGTTTTCATCAAAAAATGAATACGAGTTTTATTTTATACTGTTTTAAGCAGTTTGGGGAATGCGGCAAATAGTCGGTTTAATGTGATGCTGAAAAAAATAACGTTCATGCCCTTGATGAAAGAGTGGTGGAAAGATCCCATATTTGCAACTGCGTTGGTGTTTGCTGCTGTGTTGCATTTGGCATTTTTAACCATGCAATTTACCATGCCCCAAGAGGCTGACTATAACACCAAAGAAATTGCAGTTTCTTTACGTCCTACGACGGAAAAAATTGAACATGCAGACTTTTTAGCGCAAGCCGATCAGCAGGGCTCGGGGACATTCCGTGAGTCGCATCGGATGTCGAGTGACATGCCTGCACCGATGATCGAACAAAAAGCCGGTGAGCAAAAAAGTGAAGCTTTAGAACAACTGCAACAAAAGAAAGAGCTCAGCTTTGAAGATAAAGTGTTGATGACAACTTTGAGTTGGCAAAAGCAAGCGGAAGAAAACAGTCGCAAAAAAGCCGTTGAGGAGTTGAATAGTCAGTTTCAGGCCAAGGCTGCGATGGTAGCGAGTATCGAAGCTCAATATTTACAACGTCAGCAAAACTTTAGCCGTCAGCAAAAAATTAAAACCATTGATGGTATTCAAGCCAAGCAAGATGTTTCTGCGGCCTATATGGAAAAATTTCGCGAAAAAGTCGAGTTTTATGGTAACCGTTATTATCCTGAAGCGGCAAAACAGCAGCAGCTCCGCGGTGAAGTCCGCTTAATGGTTATTTTGAACAGTAATGGCGGGATTCGTGCCATTCGTTTGATTGAAAGTTCAGGTTCGAGCTTATTGGACGAAGCTGCGAAAACCTCTGTGCGTAAGGCGGCACCTTTTGGTTTGTTTGATGCCAAAATGAAAGACATCTCAGAACTTCGTATTGTGCGTACTTGGCGCTTCGATCCTGCAGAAGCAGAGTTTGAGGTGCGTTAATCAGTTGTGATAGCGTCGCAAAACTTCGCAGATTTCGACGCTAAAACTCGCATACCATTGGTTTTTCCCCAATTGTTGCGCCACCAGATGTTGTGCATCTTGTTGCCAAGCTCGAATGTCTTCTAATGTATTCCAGTAGGAAAGGGCAATTTCATGCTCACCCTCTGTCAGCGCTTCAAAATGTTGACAGTTAAAGTGTGTCAAGGCTTTGTCTCTAAGCTGCTGTGCAGTCGAAAAATACAGCTCATCAAGCGTACGAATGCGTGCTTTAAAAATCACGACATATTGCATATCTTTCCTTCCTTGGTTTTTATGACGATAAAAAAAGCGAGCCGTAGCTCGCTTTTTTTGTTCTTAATCTCTTTCCAGATAAGGGTTATCAAACCCTAATTTGGCTAAAATCTCAATTTCCAACGCTTCCATTTCTTCAGCATCTTCATCAGAGGTTTCATGGTCATAGCCCATGAGGTGCAAGGTACCGTGTACCAGCATATGCGTAAAGTGGGTCAGGGGTGCTTTGCTTTGTTCTTGTGCTTCTCGAAGAACTACAGGAATACAAATCACCAAGTCGCCAATCGGAAATGAGTCTAAAACTGCTGCCATTTCATCGGGGAGATCGCTCGGAAAAGACAACACATTAGTCGGTTTGTCTTTACCACGATATTCCAAGTTCAATTTGTGGCTTTCGTCATTGTCCACACATGCAATACCGATCTCACAATCACTTTGTGTATCGATATGACGTAAAGCCGTTTCCACGACTTTTTTGATATGCGCACGTTTCACCACCAATTCAGGTGACTGAAAATTTTGCTGCAAGGAGAGATTAAGTTTCAAAATGAATCCTTAAATGTTTTCGTCTTGATGCTGCCCATCAGCTTTAGCATCATTGTCCGCCACCAAGGCTTCCTGACGTGCTTTACGTTCTGCACGTTGTTCAGCCGTGAGGCGATGTTGTTCGCTGTCCCATCCCTCATAGGCTTCAACAATTTTTTGAACCAATTGATGACGTACCACGTCACGAGAGTGGAAGCGAGTAATATGAATTTCTTTGATTTTTTCAATCACACGTAAGGCATGTGCCAAACCAGATTGTTGACCACGAGGTAAATCGACCTGTGTAATGTCGCCCGTGATTACTGCACGAGAACCAAAACCTAAACGGGTGAGGAACATTTTCATTTGTTCAGGGGTGGTGTTTTGTGCTTCATCTAAAATCACAAAAGAATGATTTAAGGTACGACCACGCATGTAGGCCAGTGGTGCAACTTCAATCACTTGACGTTCAATTAGTTTAGCGACTTTTTCAAAACCGAGCATTTCATACAAAGCGTCGTATAGCGGACGTAAGTAAGGGTCAATTTTTTGGCTCAAATCACCGGGTAAAAAACCCAGTTTTTCACCTGCTTCAACCGCAGGGCGAACCAATAAAATACGCTGAATTTCATTACGTTCTAGCATATCTACAGCAGCGGCGACCGCGAGATAAGTTTTACCTGTACCCGCTGGGCCGATACCAAATGAAATATCGCTTTGTAAAATACGCTGTACATAGCGTTTTTGATTGGCACCACGTGGATTGATCCGACCTTTACGGGTTTGTAGATAAACATTGTCTAAACCGGTATGCTCATTTTCAGAAAAATCTTCCTGAATTTCGCGGTCAGTCTGACTGCCTTGAATCATCATGTGTAAAATGTCCGCACTAATCTGTGGATTGGTTTCGGACTCTTCATAAAGACGGTGAAGGAGACTTTCGGCTCTCTCTACCGCATCGATTTCCCCATCGACAAAAAAAGCATCTGCACGATGAGAAATTTTGACATCTAAACGTTGTTCAATTTGTTTGAGATGACCGTTATAGGCACCGAGCATGCTTTGTAAACGGTCAAGTGGAATACCAGCAAAAGTTACAGTACGTCGAATCGCTGCAGTCAAGAGAATTCCTTTAAATTGGTCTGACGATTAAGCTTACATTACGCCACGTCAGGCTCAAGATTCAAGAGTTCACCGTAAACAAACTTCAAAGTTTTAATATCGGTCACTTCAATCTCTGCAAAACGCCCAACCCATGCAGGATCACCGATAAAGCTAACCAAACGTGTATTGTCTGCAGTACCAATCAGCAAGTTCGGATCTTTGTCTGAAACAGACTCAATCAAGACACGTTGAATGGTCCCTAGCATTGCATCAGTTTTATCAATACTAGATTGTTTAATCCATTGTTGAACTTTTGCAAGACGTTCTTTTTTCACATCTTCAGGGGTGGTGTCTTCAAGTTCTGAGGCAGGAGTACCCGGACGTTTTGAGTAGATGAAACTGTATGAATGATCGAAGTCCATATCTTGGATAAATTGATAAGTTTCTTCGAAGTTTTCGTCAGTCTCACCCGGGAAGCCAATAATAAAGTCACTAGATAAATGCATATCAGGGCGAACTTGACGTAATTTAGCAATTTTATCGATATATACATCAATCGTGTGGTTACGTTTCATGGCTTGTAGCACGTCATTCGAACCACTTTGAACTGGTAGATGCAAGTGAGAAACCATTTGCGGTAAGTCACGGTAGCATTGAATCAAGTCATCATTAAATTCAAGCGGGTGCGATGTGGTGTAACGAATACGTCCAATGCCCGGAATTTCGGCCACTAAACGCAGTAACTCTGCAAAGGTGCAAATATTACCTTCGAAGGTTTCACCACGGTAGCCATTCACGTTTTGGCCGAGTAATGAAATTTCACGTACGCCTTTTTCAGCTAAAGTGGCAATTTCAGCCAATACGTCATCGAGTGGGCGAGAAACCTCTTCACCACGGGTATAAGGAACTACGCAGAATGAACAGTATTTAGAACAGCCTTCCATGATAGAAACAAAGGCTTTAAACCCTTCTACACGCGGTTCAGGTAAAAAGTCGAATTTTTCAATATCAGGGAATGAAATATCCACCAACTGAATTTTTTCTTTTTTCGGTTTGACCACTTGCTCAGTATGTTGATCAAGCATTTGCGGTAAACGGTGTAAGGTTTGTGGACCAAACACCATATCTACATACGGTGCGCGTTTTTGAATGTTGTCACCTTCCTGAGAGGCAACACAGCCACCAACACCAATCACCAAGTCAGGATTTTTTTCTTTCAGCTTGCGCCAGCGGCCTAACTCAGAAAATACTTTTTCTTGGGCTTTTTCACGGATAGAGCAGGTATTCATCAGGAGAATATCCGCTTCTTTTGGATCGTTTGTCAGCACATAGCCGTGAGAATCACCTAAAAGGTCGCCCATACGTTGACTGTCATACTCATTCATCTGACACCCTTGCGTTTCGATGTACAGTTTTTTCACTGCTCCATCTTGAGCTGGGGTGTGCTGTGGCTGGGTAACAGTGTTATCTGGGGCAGCTTGGGCACTATTGGGGATGAAGGTTTGAACCGTCATGTAGGCTCCTAAAGGAATTTTATGAAAATCAATAACCATACGTGGCTGACAGACAATTCAATCAATTGAATTGTGCAGCTGCGGAGGTCAAAAAGGGGATTTTAAGAATGGGCAATATTTTAGCAGTAATTTACTAGAAACTTACAGCCTAAAATTACAACTCTGCCATATTGATTTATGAAGCAAAAATGTTTGAAAATTAATATTGGCTAATCATAAGGTTACATAACAGAACACAATGCAGAGTTTAGAATTATTAAACTAATTCCTAAACAAAGTTCGATGTGCTGTAACTGAGCAGAATGACATGAAAGAAGGCAAGTGGATGTTAAAACATAATTTTAAACAGAAAAATTACGCTAAATTACTTGCTTTGAGTGTCGGGCTCTCCGGAATTTCTGCGTTTGCCCAAGCCGCAGATGAGCAGTTTAACGATGCTTTACGTGCTGCGAATGCAGGCAATATTAGTTTATTACAACAATACCAATCATCCATGCAAAATGATGTTTTGGGCTATTATCCAGAATATTGGTTACTGAATAACAATTTGGCTTCACAACCTGCAAGTGCCATTATTAATTTTGCACAGCGCTATCCAAACTCGGCAATGGCAGAAAAATTAGCCGCAGATTATGTTGAAGAAAAAGTCAAACAAGCTGATTTCGCTACAGCACAGCCTGTCTTGCAATATGTGACTAATGCTGACCGTGCTGAAACATGTGCCATGGCTCAAGTCCGCGCAAAGTCGGGCGACCCTCTGGTTTACGCAGAATTTAAAGATGTATGGTTGACCACAAACTCACAACCTGACTCGTGTACGGGCTTGGGCCGTATGATGCTGTCGAGTCCTTTAATGACTCAAGATGACCGCCATCAACGGATGTGGGGACAGTTAAGAGCGGGTCAGTCAGGACAAGCGATTGCGACTGCGCAAACCATTGGCGTGAATATTAATTTGTCACAACTCAACACCATTCAAGCCAATCCACTGAATTATTTATGGTCTGCACCCAAAGCCACAGCTGAAGATCATGCATACCTGATTTATGCGATGGGTCGCTTGGCCGATAGCGACTTAAATGGCGCGATTTCTTCGGTCAAACGTGCAGCAGAAGGCACACCAGCCGATGTACAAAAAGCCCTATACCGTAGTGTCGGGTATATCGGTGGTACAACGGTAATGAAAAACAATTTCAACCGTGAAGTTCTAAATTATCTTGATTTGAGTTATGGACTGCCTTTTAGTGCAGAAGAGGCCGAGATTTATGCGCGACAAGCCATTCGTTTTGGCGCATGGGAAAGTGTCATTCGTGCAATTGATGCGATGAGCGTTTCGCAAAAGCAGGAAGACCGTTGGCAATATTGGTTAGCACGTGCCTCTGAACAACGTGGAGATGCCTCATCTAAACGTGCGGCTAAAGAAATTTATCGCAAGCTTGCCGTTGGCGATGATTACCATAATTTGTTAGCACGTGACAAAATTGGTCAGTCTTATAACAATATTCCGTCAAATGTGCAGCCTTCGTCACAAGATGCGCAGCGTCTCAGTCAGGATATTCACTTCCGTCGTGCCTTTGCATTGCGCAATATTAATGCATCTGATAGCTATATTAACCGTGAATGGAACTGGGCAGTGCGTCAAGCCTACTTAAAGCATGATGATGGCATGATTCTTGCCGCAGCTAAACGTGCAACCGATATGGGGTGGTATGATCGGGCGATTTATGCGGCAGATCGAACCACTAAACAGCACAATTATGCTTTACGTTATGCTATGCCGCATCAAAATTATGTGGTGAGTCATAGTCGTAATGCCGGCATTGACCCTGCATGGGCTTATGGTTTGATGCGTCAAGAAAGTCGGTTTGTCACTAGCGCACGTTCACATGTCGGTGCCGGTGGTTTAATGCAAATTATGCCAGACACCGCAAAATTGGTGGCTCGTCAGATGGGGGAGAGTTATAACCCCGCTGCATTAACGGATATGAATACCAATATTCGTTATGGCACTTTCTATTTATCGATGATTCAACGTCAATTGAGTAATAGTCCAGTCTTAGCGACCGCAGGTTACAATGCGGGTCCAAATCGTGCTCGACGCTGGCAGCCTGAATATCAAGCAATTGCAGCGGATCAATATACGGAATCGATTCCATTAACGGAAACTCGAGACTATGT
Organism: Acinetobacter sp. YH12070; assembly: GCF_013419625.1. NCBI lineage: Bacteria > Pseudomonadati > Pseudomonadota > Gammaproteobacteria > Moraxellales > Moraxellaceae > Acinetobacter > Acinetobacter sp. YH12070. The sequence continues at coordinate 29,886 of NZ_VOZT01000035.1, forward strand.
AAAACATGTGATGACCAATGCAACCCATTACGGCCTTTTATTAGGTCAGGGGCCACAATCGATTGAAAAAAGAATGCAAATGATTCCATTACGGAATGCGCAATAAATTTTAAAGCAAGATGCGCCTGTTTTTAGGCGCAATATGGGTAAATGATGAATGCCGAAAATGGACATTAGACCTGCTTATCGAATACTGACATCACTGCTCATCGGCAGTGGTGCAGGCTTTGGTATGTCTATGCTTTCGGCTGCACCGGTTGTAAAAGGGTATGTGATGGATGTGCAAATGGTGCCTGCTGTTTGCGCCTATGACCCATTAAAAAGTAAAAAACGTAAATGTTTAGAAGGGTATTCACTCAATATCACGGGTCTATATCCAGAAACCTCTACACGTGATTGCACGACCAATAGTTCAGCTAAACTTTCTCCGTTGCAAGCGAAAGTGGTTGCACGGATTATGCCTGATGAAAATGCTCGCGTGGCGCTTTGGCACACTACCGGCGGCTGTGTCCCAATGAATGCTAGCCAGTATTTCAGAACCATTATTAATCATGCAGATAAGCTAAAAATTCCAGATGAATTGACCAGTCAAGAAACCCAATCCATTCAAGCCAATGTCTTGCGTAATAAAATGTTGCGTATGAACAGCGGATTGGTATCACAAAGTATTGAATTTAACTGTATGCAAACCCGTGGTGGTAGTCTGCTGACTGAGATTAAAATTTGCTATAAAAACAATGGTCAGTACAAAAGTTGCCCTGCGACTATCGTCGGAAATTGTCCTGCAACTTTCATAATTAAAGGTTCTTTCTAAGCTTTTTTCGGCATTTTATTTATATTTCCTATCATACTTTTGTTGAAAAGCATTCTCTTTTACATGCAAGCGTCAAAAGATTGGAGTACAATCTTTGCCGTTTATGATTATTAAGATTAGATAGAACAGCTATTTAATCATTATGACCTTCCTCAATTGGAGATAATTACATGAAGCAAGCAGTTCGTGTTGCCGTTACTGGCGCAGCTGGTCAAATCGGTTATAGCTTATTATTCCGTATCGCAAGCGGTGAAATGTTGGGTAAAGACCAACCAGTTATCCTTCAATTATTAGAAATTCCAGTTGAGAAAGCTCAACAAGCGCTTAAAGGCGTAATGATGGAACTTGATGACTGCGCATTCCCTCTTTTAGAAGGTATGATCGGTACTGATGATCCTAAAGTTGCATTCAAAGATGCTGACTACGCTCTTCTTGTAGGTTCACGTCCACGTGGTCCTGGTATGGAACGTGCTGACCTTCTTAAAGTAAACGGTGAAATCTTCATCGGTCAAGGCCAAGCACTTAACGAAGTTGCTAGCCGTGACGTTAAAGTTCTTGTTGTAGGTAACCCTGCAAACACTAACGCTTACATCGCAATGAAATCTGCTCCAGATCTTCCAGCGAAAAACTTCACAGCAATGTTACGTCTTGACCACAACCGTGCGTTGACTCAACTTGCTCAAAAAGCGGGTGTTGCAGTTTCTGACATCAAAAACATGACTGTTTGGGGTAACCACTCTCCAACAATGTATGCGGACTACCGTTTTGCAAATGTAAACGGCGAAAGCTTAAAAGACAAAATCAACGATGCTGCTTGGAACAAAGACGTGTTCCTTCCAACTGTTGGTAAACGTGGTGCTGCGATCATCGAAGCACGTGGTCTTTCTTCTGCTGCTTCTGCTGCAAACGCTGCAATCGACCATATGCGTGATTGGGCGCTTGGCACAAACGGCGAATGGGTAACGATGGGTATCCCTTCTGACGGTTCTTACGGTATTCCTGAAGGCGTAATGTTCGGTTTCCCTGTAACTTGCGAAAACGGCGAATACAAAATCGTTCAAGGTCTTGAAATCGACGAATTCAGCCGTGAACGTATCAACTTCACTCTAAACGAGCTTGAAGAAGAACGTGCAGCAGTTGCTGACATGGTTAAATAATTTAATTTTTTAAATTAAATTATAAAAAAAGGCACTCCATTTGGGGTGCTTTTTTATGGCCTGCGAAAAATATCACGCTTAAGTTTTGAACAAAAAATAACACGTTGAGATGCTGTTGCAACTGACAAAGTCAAATAAACAGATAACTATAAAGATGGGAGAAATGTTATTAGTTTGAGGAGAACGGCAATGTTTGATCAACAACCAACGTTGGAACTATTTTTTGAACAATTGGGGTTGGATGCAACTCCGGAAGGCATCGATCAATTTATCGAAACGCATCAAATCACCATGGATGTTCCATTGCATGAAGCGCCATTTTGGACGAAGTCACAGCGTGACTTTATTATCAGTCATTGGAAAAAAGATGATGACTGGGCCATAGTGGTCGATATTTTAAATGAACAATTGCATACAGAACATAAGCTTTCCGGATCTTGCAAAATCTAAATACAATTTGAAACAACAAACCTAGTTTTAACGCTAGGTTTTTTTATCAGCATCATATAAGTTAATTAAATAATAAATGACAGATTAGTTGATAAGGAGGGCGAGATGCTCAATCAAAATAAACCATCCTTAGCTTTATTGTTTTCTCAATTGGGGTTAGCCAGCAGTCCAGCTGCGATCGAGTTATACGTGCGTACGCATCAGCTTGCTGCAAGTGAAAATTTACATGATGCGCCGTTTTGGAATAAAGCGCAGCGTGATTTTCTAATCAGTCATTTAGTGCAAGATGATGATTGGGTAATTTGGATTGATGAGCTGAATCAGCAGTTGCATATGGATGCATATAAGCTGCAGCCAGCATAAATTTCATTTCTCCACAAATAAAAAAACACCTCCTCGGAGGTGTTTTTTTTATTTAGTGCAGTTTGCTTTGGCGTAATTCTGCAAACCAGTCTTCTTGGCGATATGGATTAAATGCAGGATGCTCAAGTAATGTGGTCAGTTTGAATTCTTGAGATTTGCCGTACTTATTTAGCCAGTGGCGCGTTAACGCAGGTTCCTGTTTTACTGCAGAGGCATAGGCCAGGTAGAAGTAAATGTCGCCATGTTCAGCTTTGGACATCGGTTTCATAATCTGCTGGGTAATCAGGGCATAGCGCTGCTCTTGGGTAATTTCAAAAAATATCATATAAGCTTTGGCTAAATGTACAGACAAATTGATGTATAGCTCAATCGGCATTTCTTCAAATTCAATCCGGCTTTGCTCAAGTAGAACAATGGCTTCTTGCAGAAAATACACTTGTTCTTGATGGTTCTTACTTAAATTAGCCAATTGCAGGCGTAAGTCTGCACGCTCAAGAGCAAGTTCAGGGCTGTTGCCTTGTAGAAATAATTGATCGGTTTCGCCAATACGCTGAATAATTTTATGACTGTTTTGACGCATCGGGTACATCCTCATCTATGAATGACTCATATATGAGGATAGTTTAAGGGATTTAAAGGAGGAATCTCGAATTACCACATCGAGTTGTCATTACGTAGCCAAGCCGTAATCGATAAACGTTGATGTTTTGCTTCGAGTACCTCGTGTAATAGGTCACTTTGGAATAACGCAATGCGATTTGGTTTGGGTTCTAAAATATGCCAAACATCATTCTTATCTTGTAAGCGCAATTCACCGCCCCAGTCGGCTTGCCAATATTCATGCAAATAATAAACCGCTGAAATGACACGTCCATTTTTGCCTTGAGGATTATCTTTGTGTAGTGCATAAAACTCACCTGCGTTATAACAAGCAAAATGTGCTTCGACTTCGTGAATGTTAGAAAAAAATGCGCGATTAAATTGTTCTGATAAATGTTCTAAGGCTTGAACGTGTTCTTGTGCGACATCTAATGTGTCGTTAATCCATAAAATATGATCACTTCTAATTTTACTGATGACCCCATTTTGTACGGCTGCATCCCTAAATTTATTTAAATTTGACATACATTCTTCAACAAGTGCATGTATATATTCAGCAGGATAAGCGTCATCAATAATGCTAAACCCGTGTTGATCTAAATCATCGAGGATTTGATCAACCGGCCAAGACTTTGGGAGAAAGGCTGTTTCCATATACGATCCATAAAGTTGTGGAAAAAAAGGTGACGTATTCTAGAGCAAGAATAGCATCGGAATGAAACTATTTTTCATGCTAAAATGTCCGTTGATATTAGGAATTAAAGAAACATGAATTACCGTCACCATTTCCATGCAGGCAACTTTGCCGACGTGATGAAGCACGTTTTGCTGCTTCAGTTATTAAGTCGACTGAATGCAAAAGATAAACCTTATCGCTATGTAGATACACATGGTGGTGCAGGTAAATATGATCTTTCGACCTCTGAAGCACAGAAATCAGGTGAGTTTTTAAATGGTATTCATCGTTTAGTTAAGCTCGATGATTCGATTAAACGCAATGCGCCTGAAGGTGTTCAACAATATTTAAAAGTTGTTGAAAAAATGCGTGAAAACTTTGGTAAAGGCGCTTATCCAGGTTCTCCATGGTTTGCACTTGAAGGCATGCGTGAAACTGATAAAGCCACGATTTTTGAAATGCAGCGTGATGTATTTCAGCAATTGCGCCACAATATTTTTGATAAACGTGCAGGCTTGCATGAGCGTGATGCTTACGAAGGTTTACTGGGTGTAATTCCACCAAAAGAAAAACGTGGTTTGGTCATGATTGACCCGCCTTACGAATTAGAACGTAAAGATTTTCCACAGCTTGTAGAATTGTTGGTCGCTGCTTATAAAAAATGGCCGACAGGCGTTTTTGCGGTATGGTATCCAATTAAAGACCGCGCGATGATTGAACGTTTTGAAAAGAAAATGTACAAAACCGGTATTCGTCGTCAGTTGGTTTGCGAAATTTGTGTATGGCCAGATGACACTCCAGTGGGTCTAAATGGTTGTGGTTTATTGGTGATTAACCCACCTTGGAAATTCTCTGAAGATGCGGATGAAGCATTACAATGGTTGTTCCCACATCTTCGTATGAATGAAAATGGTGGTCATGCAGCCGTACGTTGGTTGGTTGGCGAATAATTTTAAACTTGAAAAAGAAAGGTCACAGTTAGGATCGAACAATGACAAATACAAATAAACCTGAGCGGGAAATTTCTTCAAAGGATGAAAATGCATTTGATGGCATTACATTTGAAGTTGAAGAAGAGGAGCACACCCATGAAGGGCATAAAGTGAAACGTCGTGGGATCTATCTGTGGCCAAACTTGATTACAACTGCTGCGTTGTTATCTGGCTTTTATTCAATTATTGCCAGTATGAATGGTGAGTTTCAACAAGCCATTTATGCCATTTTCCTTGCAGCATTATTTGATGGTTTGGATGGCCGTGTCGCACGTGCTATCGGCGCGCAAAGTCCATTTGGTGAACAGTTTGACTCCTTATCAGACTTATTAGCATTTGGTGTTGCACCTGCCATTTTAATGTATAGCTGGAGTCTAAATGACTTAGGCCGTATTGGTCTGGCAGCATGTTTTGTTTACACCGCATGTGCAGCCTTCCGTTTAGCGCGTTTTAACGTACAAATCGGAGTCGTCGATAAACGTTACTTTATTGGTGTTGCAAGTCCACTCGCAGCCGTTATGATTATTTCATTGGTATGGGTAGGCATGGACATCCCTGCAGTCTTCGACTTACGCGAAACAGGTATTCAGATTTTTAATGCGGTAGTGATTATTGCAGTGGGTCTATTGATGATCTCAAATGTGAAATACTATTCATTTAAAACGGTGGATCGTCGCCGTGTTCCATTTGCCGTGTTACCAATCATAGTCTTTGTTTTAGCAGCTGTAACGTATAATATTCCAATGGGTATTTTAATTATTTCAGTGATTTATGCATTGTCTGGTTTTGTCACCACCTTAATGGCAAAAAAGGCAGAAGCATGAGTTAAAGCATGAAATAAAAAAATGAAAAGGAGCTTGATATGCAGATATTTCAAGATTTCTTGGATCAATCAAGGCGACTGAATCAAGCTCCAGATTTACAACATAAAAAAATAAATTTACATGCGCCGAATACGCCATATCCTTCAGTCCATTATGGACTTTGTCTATCGAATCTTCCTGCGCCATTACATTATCTTAACTTTATGAGTTGGCTCGGGCAGCCTCAGATTCCTGCTTTTCAAAATCCTGCGTCCATTCAACAAGATGAACTCAATACAGCCACAGTAATGACCAGTGTGAGCGGTCATATGGTTGGTCAATTACAATCATATTCCATTAAAGATGACTGTAGTCTGAGTGATACCGTCTTTAAATTTAGAGATAAAGAACTGATTGGTTGGGATGGAGCGGTATTTCAAATCCATCGAGAAGATACTGAACTCAGTTTAGATTTGTCTGTGCAAACAACCGATATTTCTTCTTGTTTAATAAAATTAAGATTAGGTCTTGCTGAATATTGGTCGGTGATGTGCCAATGTGAAGGGCAAATCAAATTTCAGGGCCAGATGTATGATGTAAATCAGTTGGCGGTTTTGTCTTATGCACAAATACGCAAGTTTCCATATTTACCTTTGGCGTTTTATACCCATCAGGTGATCAACCTGAGCCGAAAGCGTCAAATCATCTTTATACAAACGCGAGACCGCTATAACAATATTTTGAGTTCACGTTTATATCTAAGAGATTTAAATCAGCAGCAAGTGTTCATGGCAGACCAAGCCGTGTTCTTTAAAGTCATGCGCGTTTATCCTGTAGTTAAAACCCCAAATTTGCAAAAAATGTATTTGCCACGTGAATTTGAATGGATTTACCAAAATGACAAACTGAAAATACATGTACAAGCACAGAGTCGTGGGGATTTTAAATTTGGACTCGGCGCAGGCTATGCAGGAAGCTTTAACTATCAAATCAAAATCAACGACGAAATCGAGTGTGGGGAAGGTGGCTACTGTGAATATGTCGATTGTCGAGCTTTAAAATGGCAAGAAAAGAATGAAAAAGATAAATTAACGGATAAATATGGAAATATTGTCCCTTTTATGCTCAAAAAATAGTAAAAAAATTTGATTTAGTAGAATAAATAAACAAACGTAATGAAAAATTAAAAATAAATGGAAAAGGGTGTTGCAACGGATGTGAAATGCTGTAGAATGCACATCCATCGGCGGTGATGAAGATTAAAACTTCTGATAAAACAATGACTTGGTTGAATTGATTGAGTTGGGTTTTATTTGATAAGTTTAAAAATAATTTGAATTACCGGTTGACTCTTTAGAAATAAAGAGTAATATAGCCGACCTAGCTTGCTGGTGACGAACCAACAAGAAGATCATTAAGAGATTATG
>NZ_VOZT01000036.1:0-36848 GCF_013419625.1 Acinetobacter sp. YH12070
GAAAATGTATATCGTTGGCAGAAGAAATTATTTAGACCAATTATCAAAAGCTTCATTGATGACTTTATTCTCGATAAAAATCATCTGCTACCACAGAGAATCTTTAAATAATAGTGCGTAAGTCCTAGAAAAATAATTTTAATGAGTTTATTTCTGGAATTTTATTTGAAATCAATCAATTTAATGTGGGCAAAGTCCATGAAAGATTCTATATAGTTTTATTGAATTATTTGCATTGGTTTGAAATTTATACAAATAATTTTTCTTCGTATATTAGTAAATCAGAGTTTGAAAGAATTATTGATGAACTTTTATTTAGGGATTTAGATGGGGAAAGTAGAATTACGTACAATCACCTTAAATCTTTAGATGATTCTCATTATTTTTTAGATATCCAGAGCTTTTTTAAATTATATTTAATCTTAAAGGTTCGAAGATATCAGTTGTCTAGTGATGATGTAGAACTTGAAAAATTAGAAAAAAAATTGGATGTATGTTTTGAGCCAATGTTGTGGAGTAAAGACAAACAAGATTTATTGGTTATTAATCGTGATTTTCCTGAATTTAAAAAACAGATGAATTCAAGTCGGGTGCTTTTGCCACTTTCATTAATAGTTTTTAACTTTACTTTTGTATCATTAATATCTAATACAAGTTTGAGAGTATCTATCCAAATATTTCTAGCAATAGTAGCTGCGTGTCTTTTAGCTAATGTTTCTAAAGGGGCAAAATCCGAAAAGGACTCATTAGAGTTGAAAGTATGGGATTATATCTTGGTGTTGAGCGAGGATAAAAACTCATTGACGAAAAGCAGTTGAACTATTTCTTTAAATTATAATTTGTACAGTGGTTTTTGTGGATTAAACTGCTCCCACAAATCATTTTTGAATTTATATGGAAACCCTAATTTTTCTCTCATAGGGAAGAGAAATAGTTTCATAAAAAAAGGTGGCTAATGAGCCACCTTAACTATTTTATTTATCGTGATATAACCAATAATAACCTGCATAACACGCCGCCATAAAGATCAGACAGCCAATAAAGCCTGAAAGCATTTCAGGATCTGCAGCCATACTTAAACCTGTTGCGGTACAGCAGACAAAGCCAAGAATTGGAACCAGCGGGAACCATGGTGTACGGAATTTAAGTTCTGACACGCTATGACCTTGTTTCAGCCATTGGCGACGGAAGTTAAATTGACTCCAGCAAATACTCATCCACACGATCACCATGGTGAAAGCGGCAATCCCCATCAAGTTTTTGAAGATCACATCTGCGCCAAATTGTTCTGACAATAGACCCGGTAAACCACCGATCATAGTGACCAATACAGCAATATAAGGCACACCAGTTTTGCTTAATTTTCCGAAAGCACGTGGTAATTGTTTTTGTGCAGACAGCGCCCACATCATACGTGATGCAGCATATAAACCAGAGTTAGCTGTAGAGAGTAAAGCCGTAATAATGACGAAACGAATTAAGTCTTCTGCATAGGGAATGCCCATCAGGTTAAATACGGAAACGAATGGGCTACTACTTAAGCCGCCATGTCCGCCGACATTTAAACCTGCATCGGTATAGGTCAACAGTGAACTGATGACGATAATAGTGCCGACAAAGAAAATGATTAAGCGCCATACCGCAGCATGAATGGCTTTAGGCACATTCTTTTCAGGGTTTTCAGTTTCACCTGCAGCGATACCAATCATTTCTGTACCATTAAAGGCAAAGTTCACAATCAATAATGTGGCAAACAGTGGGAACAAACCATTTGGCAGCCAACCATGTTCAGTCAAATTGTGGAACATTGGAGCTGATTCATAGCCTTGGAAAGGCACGAAACCAAAGATGCAGGCAAAACCAAGGATGATGAAAATCAATACTGTTGCAACTTTCACCATGGATAACCAAAATTCTGACTCTGCGAATGCGCGTGTAGAACTTAGATTAGAAATCAGTACACCAGCAGCAAAGATCAGTGTCCATAACCAAATAGAGGTTTGTGGAAACCATTCCTGCATCAAAATAGCCGCCGCAGTAAATTCTGTACCTAAGGTGGCAGACCAGCCCAACCAGTACATCCAAGACACCATATAACCGGTACCCGGGCCAATATAATTTGTTGCAAAAGCACCAAAAGAGCCAGAAACAGGTAAATGTACGGCAAGCTCACCCAAACAGAGCATAACCATGTAGGCAATCAGACCGCCAATAATATAGGCAAGTACAGCACCTAAAGGTCCAGCTTGTGAAATAACTTCACCTGAACCCATAAACAAACCAGTACCAATTGCACCACCAAGTGAGAGCATCACAAGGTGTCGAGTCGTCATCGCACGTTTAAGCGATGGACTTTTACCTTCAGCAGACGAATGTTGCGAAGGTTCAGAGGGAGATTGCATAGTGAAAAGAAAATTGAACGAAAGGTATATTTTATGATTGAATGCAGTGAAATGATTGATAAATCGAATTTTTCTTATAATGTGATAATACTGATCTAAAATTTAAATCTTTAGCACTGACCATTAGATTAATGGTCAGGAGTTTGATATTCGGCTTCGGAGGTTGCAGGTACTTGAGTTTGTTCGGTTACAGGGGCTTTGGTGTCATCACGACTCACAATATACAGATAGAGTGCAGATGGAAATAAGATGGCTAAAACCAAGAGCAACTTTTTAAACATAGGGTGTTCTTACATCAAAATAGATCAAGCTGAAGTATAAACAAAACCAGTCAGGCTGTAATTAATTAAAGTTTACGGTTTTTCTGTTCTAGATTAGACAGGATGACTTGGTAAATGTCAGGGTAGAGTTGTTTAAAGTTCCGTTGTTGCATGATTTTGATGGTTGAGGCATTTGGTTTGACACCCAGTTTTAAAATTTTTTGGGTTAACGCGAGTTGTGGGGAGCGACCATCAAAATGTGTATTTAGTAAGTTACCATCGGTATATTTAACTGTGAGTCCAATATTCAGGAGATAATCAAAAACATCAGGCAAACCAAAACCGGCGGCTTTGTAGAGTAAATTATATGTTTCTGCACGATAGCCACGGCCGTATGTTTGATGTGTTTTTAATAATCCTAATGCATTATAAAATTCTAATTTGGCAATAATTTCTTGTTCATTAATAGAACCATCGCCATTTTTTAAAATCCTATTGATGGTGTTAAAAGTGACATCGTTTGAGCTGGGTTTGCAATCAGCAGCAATCAGTCGCTTGATATCTTGAAGTGGAAGTATAAGATGTGTCCGAAGGTGTGTAAAAAAGGGTAGTCCCTAAGTTGATATTAATACGCTCGCTTTTGACTTTACTGCGATCTTCTAAACCACTCATTACTGGAACGATGGATTCACGTTTAGAGGCATAACTATTGATGCCCCATTGTTCAGAGAGTTTGCTGTATAGATTCAGGCTTAAGCCGTGTTTTTTATATTCTTTATTATTTGATGATGTTGGATCTTCAAACTCTGCAGCTTCTTCTTCATCGGTAAAATGATAACGTGACCAATCACTTTCCGTGTAGTCGTAAGTAACGGAGCCGTGGATTTTGCCAATTTCAGTATTTGGGGTACAAATTTCAGCATTAACTACACCACCTGTAAATTCGCCGTATGCTGCAGAAACATTACTATCGATCAATTCTAATTTACAAATTAAATCGGTATTTAGGGCCATCCCTTGTGAGCCACCATCAAGCTTGCCTGAATAGGAGTTGCCGCTTGCCAGAGGGTCAAGGTTATTGGTGGTATTGACGCCGTTAATTACAAATTTATTTCGGTAAGTTTGCGCGCCATTAATAGATATCTCGGATGGTCGTAGCTCAGCCTGTGAATCTGCAGAACGTTGTTCACGGCTAAACTGCACATTTGGATTAACTTTTAAAAAGTCTGTGATATTTTTCGAACTATTCGGCGTTTTTTCTAAATCTTCTTTGGAGTAGACGGTTGTACCTACTTCTTGCTTGGCTTTGACTTCAACTTCAATCGGCGACATTTTGATATTATTGCTTTGAATAAATTGAGTTGTATCAATTTCATTAGCATAAGCTTGAGATGCTAAAGCAGTCAAAATTGCGAGATTGAGGGGAGAATAGGCAAAGCGCATGGCTGTCAACAATTATGCAGATAAAAACGATAGCGATTATCATTAACTTTATAAAAATAATCAATAGAAATGAGAATTATTTGCAATAAGTGATTTTTTAATACACAGCGAATTCAATGAAAATTTTGAATAATCAGAAGAGATGGTGATGTGTATTCAATAGACTTGAATAATCAGCTTGGAGAAAGTCTGAATAAGAATTGGCGTCCCTACGGGGATTCGAACCCCGGTTACCGCCGTGAAAGGGCGATGTCCTAGGCCTCTAGACGATAGGGACGTTTAGAAGATGGCGGTATCTTATTGATCCGCCATCATAGTGTCAAGTAGGTGAGGGCCGAGTTTGTTCAAAATATAACAGAACAGTTCAGCGGTCTTCTGAGTATCGTAAAGTGCAGAGTGTGCTTCTTTGCCATCAAACTCAATACCTGCCTGAATACATGATTTTGCCAGCACAGTTTGTCCAAACATTACAGCGCTCAAAGTCACTGTATCGAATACGGAAAAACTATGGAAAGGATTTTGATTTTTTGTCCCTGTACGTGCAATAGCTGCCTGTACAAAACCTAAGTCAAAATGGGCATTATGACCCACTAAAACCGCGTGTGTGCAGTTCTGTTGGCGACGTACTTCATTTACTGCTTTGAAGATACGCTTTAATGCTGATTTTTCATCTTCAGCCATGGCCATACGCATCGGATTAAATGGATCTACACCAATAAAATCCAGTGAACGACGGTCAAGGTTGGCACCTTCAAACGGATTGATATGTGCATGGTGGGCTTCACCCGGTACAAAATTACCTTCTGCATCATACACAATAGGAATAGCTGCAATTTCCAGTAAGGCATCGGTCTGTGAATTAAAACCTGCTGTTTCGACATCGACAACAACAGGTAGGAATCCACGGAAACGTTGACCAATGACTGGTCGAGTTTCATCTGTCACACTTTTCTCCATTGGATGGTCTTACCCGCATACAACGGAATAATTTTTTCGCCATCCAAATAGTCTAAACTTTCAGGGATCACTTGATCTTCTTTTACCAAGGTAATGGTATTGGTATTTCGAGGGAGTCCGTAGAAGTCTGCACCAAAGTGGCTTGCAAAACCTTCTAAACGGTCGATTTTACCGACTTGATCAAATGCTTGAGCGTATAGCTCAATTGCTGTTGGTGCACTATAACATCCTGCACAGCCACATGCATTTTCTTTAGCATTTTTTGAGTGAGGCGCACTGTCTGTACCTAAGAAAAATTTAGGGTTTGCACTGGTCGCAACTTCGAGCAATGTTTGCTGATGGGTTTGGCGTTTTAAAATCGGTAGGCAATAGAAATGCGGTTTAATACCACCCACCAACATATCATTACGGTTAAACAATAAATGTTGCGGTGTGATTGTCGCAGCGACATTACGGTCTTGTTCTAATACAAAATGCGCAGCTTCACTAGTAGTGATGTGTTCTAGCACCAATTTTAATTTAGGGAACTGTTTTAACAGTGGAGAAAGCACTTCATCTAGGAAACGTTTTTCACGGTCAAAAATATCCACATGGTTGTGGGTCACTTCACCATGTAACAGTAATGGTACTTGGTGTTCTTCGAGCTGCTCAATCACACCATAGACTTTACTAATATCGCTGACACCACTGTCCGAGTTCGTGGTTGCACCTGCTGGATAGAGCTTGATGGCATTAACATGCTCAGATTCTTTAATTTTTTTAACTTCACTTGCAGGTGTGTTGTCTGTGAAATAGAGCACCATGCGCGGGTCAAAGTGAACGCCTTCAGGAACATGTGCCATGATACGTTCACGGTATGCATTTGCTTCTTCAACGGTTTTTACCGGTGGTACGGTATTTGGCATACAAATCGCGCGAGAGAATTGTTGTGCTAAATCAGGAACTGTACGCTTTAGGGCTAGGCCGTCACGTAAATGTGCATGCCAATCATCTGGCTGAAGAAGAGTAATCGTATTCACAGCGATTCCAAGCTTGGAAATAAAACAAATGATAATGCAAATAATGTGAAAATGGTAACGAGATTTATGTACAAATGACTGAACAGATATAAATAAAGAATAAAACTGTGGTATTTTTAAATGACTAAAAGAATTAGATAAATGCTTGGAAATGGAATACAAGTATAACCTTGCAAAGTTGCAATACGATAAAGAAAAAATAGAGGAACTGATTACACGGCAAACTCGTCGTGTAGGGGAAATGTTTCCTAAAAAACTGGAAACTCAATTTTGGACTTTAAGCCTCGATCGTGCGCAAACCAACATACGTCATTTTTTTTGGATGGGAGTGTTGATCTACTTTGTGCTCACGATGCTGATCATTCCCGGAGATTACTGGATAATTAATCAACAGCATTTTGTGCATGATTTTATTCGTTGTTTGCTTGGTCAGCTCAATGGTGCGCTGTGTCTTTTGGCTTTATATACCTTTGCCCGTTACGACCGTCTGAAGCCTTATTTTTCACTTGCCAGTATGTTTGTGGTGTTTTGGGCTGTTATTTCAATGTCTTGGCTCACCATGACCGTGTATACCGAAGCACTTAAACATCAGGCCATGATGATCCTTTGTATGATTTACATCTTGAGCTATATTTTGACGGGGGTTAAACCAGTCCAAATGTTGATGTCTGGATTATTGGCTGCTGTGGTCACCATGTTGATGCTTTTTTCATTAGAAGTGAAATTTGATATGATGGTGTTGGGGCGTGTACTGATTGGAAGCTGTGTATTGGGTTTTGCAATCAGTAAGATGCTCTGTGCGCGTGAAAGGATGATTTTTTTGAATATGCTGCGCGCGGATATTAGTGAAAAAATCCATCGTATTCATACCACAGAGCTTTTACATTTAAGTCAGCATGATGAATTAACTAAGATTTCCAACCGACGTACTTTTGATGAAATGCTCGATACCTTTTATGAGCAATCTCGACGTAATAACACCTCGCTCGCTGTGTTGTTTATCGATGTCGATCATTTTAAAAACTATAACGATTTCTACGGTCATCAAAAAGGCGATGATGTAATTTCAACCATTGCCAAAACCATTAAAAACGCCATTCGACATATGGATTTTGTAGCGCGATATGGTGGTGAAGAATTTGTGGTTTTATTGCCTGAAACCGATGCGCATGGTGCTTATGCGGTAGCGTCAAATATTTATAAAGCAATCGATCGTTTAGAAATTCCACATGCCAAATCACAGGTTTCAAATCACGTCACTATTAGTTTGGGTATTACGGTATATCGTGCTGAAAATATGACGAAGGATGAACTGTTAAATATTGCCGATCAGGCTTTATATCGTGCAAAACAACTCGGACGGAATCAAATTTACTATCAATCGATTCGTTCAGCGCATGTGGCTTAATGTTTAATAAAATTGAGAAATTCTCTGAAATCGGCAATAAAAAACCGCGCAAAATGCGCGGTTTTTTTATGACCCAACAAATCTTATTTGTTTTTGTCTTTTAATTGAGGCACTGCAGAACCTGTACCTACTGCAAGTAAGCCAGAGTTTGTGTAGATGCCTAATTTAGCGCGAGTATCTGTGATATCTAGGTTACGCATAGTCAATTGACCGATACGGTCAGCAGGACTAAACATAGAGTCACCTTTCTCCATAGTTAAACGCTCAGCTTCATAAGTGAGGTTAGGAGATTCAGTGTTTAGAATAGTGTAGTCATTACCACGACGAAGTTCTAAAGTCACAGTACCAGTGATTGCTTTAGCAACCCAACGCTGAGCAGTTTCACGAAGCATTAATGATTGAGAATCGAACCAACGACCTTGGTAAAGAAGACGACCTAAACGCAGACCGTTAATACGGTATTGTTCGATGGTGTCTTCGTTGTGGATACCAGTCACTAAACGCTCATAAGCAATATGAAGAAGTGCCATACCCGGAGCTTCGTAGATACCACGAGATTTTGCTTCGATGATACGGTTTTCGATTTGGTCAGACATACCTAGACCATGACGACCACCGATACGGTTAGCTTCAAGAATGAACTCAACTGGGTTTTCGATGCGTTTGCCATTTAATGCAACAGGGAAGCCTTCTTCGAAAGTTACAGAAACTTCTTCAGCTTTTACTTCTACGTCATCTTTCCAGAACGCAACGCCCATGATTGGGTCTACGATT
The DNA here is from genome assembly GCF_013419625.1 of Acinetobacter sp. YH12070. Taxonomy (NCBI): domain Bacteria; kingdom Pseudomonadati; phylum Pseudomonadota; class Gammaproteobacteria; order Moraxellales; family Moraxellaceae; genus Acinetobacter; species Acinetobacter sp. YH12070. The sequence continues at coordinate 8,264 of NZ_VOZT01000036.1, forward strand.
TTGATACCCGCATTAAGGTATTCAAGATCTTTTGCTTCGTGAGTCGCACCTAACATGTTTGAGTCAGTTGAGTACGCTTTCTCTTTTGACATTTTGTAGTCAAAACCGTTGTCGATTAGGAACTGTGACATTTCTGCACGGCCACCTAATTCGTCAATAAAGGTTTGGTCTAACCACGGTTTGTAAATTTTAAGTGCTGGGTTAGTCAATAGACCATAACGGTAGAAACGTTCAATGTCGTTACCTTTATAAGTCGAACCGTCACCCCAGATGTTTACGTCATCTTCTTTCATTGCGGTTACAAGCATCGTACCTGTAACTGCACGACCAAGAGGAGTCGTGTTGAAGTAAGGCATACCACCAGTTGAAATATGGAAAGCGCCACATTGAATAGCCGCAATACCTTCTAATGCAAGTTGTAAACGACAATCAACTAAGCGAGCTTTAACTGCGCCATACGCTTCCGCTTTTTTTGGAATCGCATCGTAGTCGTCTTCATCAGGTTGACCTAAGTTTGCTGTGTAAGCATAAGGTTCTGCACCTTTTTGTTTCATCCACAAAAGCGCAGCTGAAGTATCTAGACCACCAGAGAAGGCAATACCAACTTTTTTGCCAACTGGGACATTCTGCAAGATAGTTGCATTATCAGTCATTGTTAATCCTAACGATATAAATATAGGCACCGAGAATGGGTGGCCTGAAAGAATACATATATGTGCATGATTGTAGCACTTTTCTGCGGGGTTTTTCTAAAAAATCATGAGATACAAGCGATGAGGTGGAAAAAAATGATCGTTGAAATCTATTGGTGAATACTTCATCCAGTTTTTGCGGGCGGAAAATGCGTTTTCTGAATGGAATAGGATGTAAATATAAAGAAATCTATTTGATTTAAATTAATGGTCATACCATTATTGGGTTAATTTGGTTTTTATGCTTTTCATTGAAATGAGACTGAGGTCAAACAAAGCGTGGTTATTAGACTAAAGTATATTTTATAAAGTTTAGTTGTAAATAATAAATACAAAACAGATATTTAAAAGTTGATATGGAGGTTTTTAAACGGAAAAATAATGTTTTTGTATTTTATATTGGTCATACCAAAAACAAGAAAAGCTTGAATGATTGAGTTGAAATAATTAAAAATTGCGGAGTATTTCAGCAATAGTATGAGTTTTTATGTGTTTAATATTTATATTGGTCATACCAATGATAAAAAGACCACATGCTGATATTGCTCAATAATTAAATCTTAGTAAGCATTTCAAGGAGATGACAATGCTTCAATGGCAGCAAATATATGACCCAATGGGGAATATATGGATATCAAGTTTAATTGCGCTCATTCCGATTATCTTTTTTTTCTTGGCGCTTGCTGTATTTCGTTTAAAAGGCAGTGTGGCAGGTACGATCACCGTTGTACTGGCACTGTTGGTGTCTTTATTTGCCTATGACATGCCTGCGCTTATGGCATTGGCTTCGATGGTCTACGGTTTTTTCTATGGTTTATGGCCGATCGCATGGATCATTATTGGTGCGGTGTTCCTGTATAAAATCTCAGTCAAAACAGGGCAGTTTGACATCATCCGTTCTTCGATACTTTCCATTACTGAAGATCAACGTTTACAGATGCTATTAGTCGGCTTTGCTTTCGGTACTTTCCTAGAAGGTGCTGCGGGCTTTGGTGCTCCTGTGGCGATTACCGCAGCACTATTGGTAGGTTTAGGCTTTAAACCTTTATATGCGGCAGGTCTTTGTCTGATCGTAAATACAGCGCCAGTGGCTTTTGGTGCGATGGGTATTCCAATTATCGTTGCTGGACAAGTGTCTGGTGTAGATACGATGGAAATCAGTCAGATGGTTGGTCGACAGTTGCCATTTATGGTGCCGATTGTACTGTTTTGGATTATGGCGATTATGGATGGCTGGCGCGGTGTGAAGGAAACTTGGCCTGCGGTTGTGGTTGGGGCGAGTAGCTTTGCGATTGCACAGTATCTAACGTCGAACTTTGTCGGTCCTGAATTACCCGATATTACCGCGGCGATTGCCTCTTTAGTGTCATTAACGATTTTATTTAAATATTGGCAGCCTAAACATATTTTCCGCTTTGCAGATCAAGATGCGGCGATGAGTGAAGATGTTGCTGCACAAAAACAGCAAAAATATAGCTTGGGTCAAATTGCAAAAGCGTGGTCGCCATTTGCGATCTTAACGGTGATGGTCACGATCTGGAGTATTAAACCGTTTAAGGATTTATTTACCAAAGACGGTGCTTTACATGATTTGGTTATTTCGATCAAAGTGCCATTCTTACACCAATTGGTTCAAAAGATGCCGCCAGTCGTACCTGAAATGAAGGACTACGATGCCATCTATAAATTTGATTGGTTTTCGGCAACAGGTACGGCAATTGTCATTGCTGCGATCATTACCATTATTTTCTTAAAAATGAAGCCGAAAGACGCGATTGTGACCTTTGGTGAAACCATTAATGAATTAAAAATTCCAATTTATTCGATTGGGATGGTGTTGTCTTTTGCTTTTATCGCCAACTATTCAGGTATGTCTTCGACCTTGGCTTTGGCCCTTGCACATACAGGTCAAGCCTTTACCTTCTTCTCGCCATTTTTAGGATGGCTTGGTGTATTCCTCACGGGTTCAGATACGTCAGCCAATGCGCTATTTGCAGCATTGCAGGCGACTACTGCACAACAAATCGGTGTGCCAGAAGTATTACTCGTTGCTGCTAATACCAGTGGCGGTGTGACAGGGAAAATGATTTCACCACAGTCAATTGCAATTGCATGTGCGGCAGTCGGGTTGGTAGGTAAAGAGTCGGATTTATTCCGTTTTACCGTAAAACACAGTATAACGTTCACAATCATGATGGGGATTTTAATCACCCTACAAGCTTATGTGTTCCCTTGGATGATTCCATAACACGAATTGTGTAACAACGTTAAGGAAAGCAGATGAAAGTCTCTGATAAAACTGTTCAAAGTCTTCGTGTATTGATTGAACAAAGCAATATGCAAGTTGGAGATCGTCTGCCTGCTGAACGGAAATTGTGTGAACAACTTGGCGTCTCACGCACCTCTTTACGCGAGGCGATTTCTCAATTGACTAGCATGGGCGTGTTGGTCAGTAAAGTGGGTGCGGGGACGTTTTTAAAGCAATTACCAGCGACTTGGTCGAGTTATCAAATTGTGCAGCCCATCAGCAGTTTGATTAGTGAAGACCCTGCCTACCGTTTTGATGTGCAAGAGGCGCGCATTATTTTAGAAGGTGGTACTGCATGGTATGCGGCACAACGTGCTACAGCAGAGGACTTGGCACATATCCGACATTATTATGATCAGATCAATCATTTTCAGGCTTTAGGCAATGACGATGAAGCAGCGCGTGCAGATGCCAAATTTCATTTAGCAATTGCTGAAGCATCACATAATTTAGTGTTGATTCAGATGATGCGTGGTCTATTTGATCTGTTGCAATTTAATGTCGTTTTAGGTCGTCGAAAAGTTTATAGCGAAGCACACCGATTTGATCAATTGCATGATCAGCACTTCCAAGTCATGAATGCAATTGAACGTCGTGATCCTGAAGCTGCACGTAAAGCAGTCTGTGGACACATTGAGTTTGTAGTACAACAGGTGCGCATGATTGATGAAGAAGAAGCTCGTCGTCAGCGTGCCAGTCGATTAAACAGGATATAAGCATGATTATTTCTTCTGCCAATGACTATCGTGAAGCGGCACGTCGTCGTTTACCGCCATTTTTATTTCATTACATCGATGGCGGGGCGTATGCCGAATATACCTTAAAGCGTAATGTAGAAGATTTATCAAAAATAGCGTTGCGTCAACGTGTGCTGAATGACATGTCACAGCTGAGTTTAGAAACCCAACTGTTTAATGAAACCTTATCAATGCCTGTGGCTTTATCACCTGTGGGTTTAACGGGAATGTATGCACGCCGCGGCGAAGTTCAAGCAGCAGTAGCCGCAGATAAAAAGGGCATTCCATTTACGCTGTCTACCGTTTCAGTATGTCCTATTGAAGAGGTGTCGCCAGCGATTCAGCGTCCCATGTGGTTTCAGTTATATGTGCTACGTGACCGTGGCTTTATGAAAAATGCCTTAGAACGTGCCAAAGCTGCAGGCTGTTCAACTTTAGTGTTTACCGTGGATATGCCTGTTCCGGGCGCGCGTTACCGTGATGCGCACTCGGGGATGAGTGGTCCAAATGCAGCCATGCGCCGTTATATGCAGTCGTGTTTCCACCCACACTGGGCGTGGAATGTGGGTTTATTAGGTCGTCCGCATGACTTGGGCAATATTTCTAAATACTTGGGTAAACCAACAGGGCTTGAAGATTACATCGGCTGGTTAGGCAATAACTTTGATCCCTCTATTTCATGGAAAGACCTTGAGTGGATTCGTGAATTTTGGGATGGCCCGATGGTCATTAAAGGCATACTTGACCCTGAAGATGCCAAAGATGCTGTGCGTTTTGGTGCAGATGGCATCGTGGTGTCAAACCATGGTGGCCGTCAGCTCGATGGTGTTTTATCTTCAGCGCGTGCATTGCCGCCAATTGCAGATGCGGTAAAAGGCGATATTAAAATTCTTGCGGACTCAGGTATTCGAAATGGTTTAGATGTGGTGCGTATGCTGGCTTTGGGTGCGGATACCTGTATGCTCGGTCGCGCGTTTGTTTATGCGCTCGGTGCAGCGGGTGGTGAAGGTGTTTCCAATCTTCTAGAACTGATTGATAAAGAAATGCGTGTTGCGATGACCTTAACTGGTGCAAAAACCATTGCGGATATTACATCTGATTGTTTGGTGAAGTTAGAGAAAGAGTTGGCTGGGTGATTTTTTGAATAGATCTCTTGGGAAAGTTATTCGTTATCAAAAAAAATTAAAAAATGAAAGTTCCCTCTCCTTGTAGGAGAGGGTTAGGGAGAGGTGTTTATTGAATAATTCTCCTAACCCTCTTGTGTAGCATTGCTACTCATCCCAAAGGGAGAAGGGATATTCATTATAGATTTTAATAACAATGACTAAAAACTTTTGATATGTGCAAATAAACCTACGTTGTTTAAATTATTTAAATCAATATTTTTTATTGCATAACAATGCAATTCCTCTTTAGCGAGGAGAGAAAATAATGAAAATGGAAAATTCTACGAGCATGCAAAGTCAATCATCACAAACCATTCAAAACTTTATCAACATCGTCGGTAAGCAACACGTTTTAACTGAAGATAAAGACACACGTTTATACCGCCAAGGTCGCCGTTACGGTGCAGGAAAAGTATTGGCTGTGGTTACACCGGGCTCTTTGCTTGAGCAATGGCAAGTGCTGCAAGCGGCTGTGGATGCAAATTGTATTGTGATTATGCAAGCCGCCAATACAGGTCTGACAGGTGGTTCAACGCCGTTTGGTGATGACTATGACCGTCCTGTGGTGCTGATAAGTACACGTCGTTTGGTTGGCATCCAAGTGATTAATGAAGGCAAGCAAGTGATTTGTCTACCGGGTGCGACATTAGACAAACTTGAAAAAGATTTGCTGCCATATAATCGTGAACCTCATTCGGTGATTGGTTCTTCGTGTATTGGGGCATCGGTTTTGGGCGGTGTATGCAATAACTCAGGGGGTGCTTTGGTACGCCGCGGTCCTGCCTATACAGAGCTTGCACTGTATGCACAAGTGAATGAGTCAGGTGAGTTAGAGTTGGTCAATCATCTAGGTGTCAATCTTGGCAATACGCCTGAAGAAATCCTCACAGCGCTGGAAAATAAAAATTATCAAATCAATGACATTGTGAATAATTCTAGTTGCTGTGCATCAGATCAACGCTACTCACATGATGTTAAACAAGTCGATGAAAATACACCTGCACGTTTTAATGCAGATCCGAGTCGACTATTTGAAGCATCAGGTTCAGCGGGTAAAGTCTGCGTCTTTGCCGTACGTTTAGATACCTTTGAAAAAATTCCTAGTCAGGTGTTTTATGTGGGAACCAATTCGCAAGATGATTTAACAGAAATTCGTCGTTTTCTATTAAAAGATCTTGCACGCCTCCCGATTGCGGGTGAGTACATTCATCGCATGGCATACGATATTGGGGCTGAATATGGCAAAGATTCTTTTGTATTTATTGAAAAATTTGGCACTGCAAAAGTTCCTGCTGCTTTTGCCATGAAAGATAAAGTCGATGGCTATTTAGAAAAACTGGGCTTGCGAGGTTTGTCGGATAAAGTCTTGCAGCTGGTGACTAAATTTTTGCCGAATCATTTGCCAAAACGTATGAATGAATTTCGTGATTTATATGAACATCATTTGATGATTCGTATTGAAAATCAGGATGTTGATCAAGTTGATGCGTATTTGAAAACGTATTTTTTAGATAAAACCTCAGGCAATTATTTTAAATGTACGGATGAAGAAGGTCGTAAGGCATTTTTACATCGTTTTGCGGTGGCAGGAGCTGCCATTCGTTATCGTGATACGCATCGTTCAGAAGTGGAAGACATTGTTGCACTGGATATTGCATTACGTCGCAATGATCGTGAATGGGTCGAAACTTTACCGAAAGCCATGGATGAGCAAATTATCCATAAACTCTATTATGGACATTTTCTCTGCCATGTGTTTCATCAAGATTATATTGTGAAAAAAGGTGTAGATCCTTTGGCAATGGAACATGCAATGTGGCATTTACTCGATGATCGTGGCGCTGAATATCCTGCAGAACACAATGTTGGCCATTTATATGTTGCTAAGCCTGAATTAAAAAATCATTATCAAAAACTGGATCCAACCAATAGCTTTAATGTCGGGATTGGACAAACCAGTAAGCTGAAACATTGGAAATAATGCTTTATAAAACAACACGCCGTGATGTGATAGTTCACGGCTTTTTTATGAGTGAATAATTTATGCGTCACACGGTATTGACCATAAAAGCGAAGAATATTTTCTAAATTGTCATCCCAAAATATAAAAAAACCGCTAAAGTGTTATGCAACAAGTTGCAAAGCCAAAATAAGGATTCTGCATGACAACGACTAGCTATGCAAATATTTTAAAGCCTTTACATTTGGGTTTTACCACGATTAAAAACCGTGTCGTGATGGGGTCCATGCATAGTGGGCTGGAAGATCGTTTTTATAACTATCCTAAATTGGCAGCTTATTTTGGTGAGCGTGCTAAAGGTGGTGTCGGCCTGATTATTACAGGCGGTATTTCTCCAAACCGCCAAGGTTGGCTGTTACCTGCTGGCGGTACCATGAATACTTTAGGTGATATTGCTCCACATCGCTTGGTGACCCATGCAGTACATAAGCATGGTGCCAAAATTTTAATGCAAATTTTGCATGCTGGGCGTTATGGCTATCAGCCTTTTGCAGTGTCAGCAAGTCCGATTAAATCTCCGATTTCACCTTTTAAACCACGTCAATTAACGGACAAACAAATTCTTTCAACCATTGATGATTATGTCAAAACGGCAAGTCTTGCACATAAGGCCGGCTATGATGGTGTTGAAATTATGGGTTCAGAAGGCTACTTGTTGAATCAGTTTTTAAGCCGTCATGTCAACCAACGGACAGACCGTTGGGGCGGTGAAATTGAAAATCGTATGCGCCTTGCGGTTGATATTGTGAAATCAATACGTGCTGAAGTGGGTGAGAAATTTATTATCTGCTTCCGTTTGTCATTGCTTGATTTGGTTCATGATGGGAACACTATGGCAGAAGTCATTACTGTTGCTAAAGCATTGGAAGCAGCGGGTGTGACGTTATTGAACACGGGTATTGGTTGGCATGAAGCACGTATTCCGACAATTGTGACCTCAGTGCCTCGCGCAGCGTTTGTGGACTATACCGCTGAAGTCAAAAAACATGTTGCGATTCCTGTCATTGCGTCCAACCGTATCAATATGCCAGATACAGCTGAAGAAATTTTGGCTTCAGGCAAGGCAGATATGGTGCAAATGGCGCGTCCATTCTTGGCAGACCCATTTTGGGTAAATAAAACGGCGACCAACCGTGTCGATGAAATTAATACCTGTATTGCCTGTAACCAAGCCTGCTTAGATCATACTTTTAAAAATCAGCGTGCGACGTGTTTGGTCAACCCACGAGCGGCATATGAAACTGAATTGGTTTATTTAAAGACCAAAAAACCGAAGCGTATTGCAGTCGTCGGTGGTGGCGTGGCAGGGATGTCTGCTGCAACGGTTGCAGCAAGCCGAGGCCATGCGGTGACTTTATTTGAAGCTGGTGCAGAGGTAGGTGGTCAATTTAATTTGGCGAAAGTCGTTCCCGGCAAAGAAGAATTTCACGAAACGATTCGCTACTTTAAAGTTCAAATCGAAAAAACAGGTGTTGATTTGCGTTTAAACACGCGTGTAAACCGTGAGCAACTTGAACGTGAAGGGTTTGAGGAAGTTGTTATTGCAACTGGTGTGGTTCCTCGCAGCTTAAAAATTGAAGGTAGTGATGCACCGAATGTCTTGTCTTATGCAGAAGTGCTGAAGGGCGCAGCTGTGGGGAATAAAGTTGCTGTGATTGGTGCAGGCGGCATTGGCTTTGATGTATCTGAATTTTTACTCAAACCACCACATCAGCCACAACCAATGCCTTTAGCGGATTGGCAGCGGGAGTGGGGTGTTGATCCAAATCCAAACTATGTAACAGAAGGCGGTATGCAGGCTGCTGAGCTCGAACCTCCTGTTCGAGAAATTTATTTATTACAACGTAAAACAACTGCACTCGGTGCAGGGTTAGGTAAAACATCAGGCTGGGTACACCGTGCACAATTAAAGAAAAATGCGGTTCGTATGCTGCGTGGTGTTCAATACAAAGCCATTAGTGATGAAGGGCTTTGGGTTGAACATGCAGGGCATGATCAATTATTACGTGTAGATACGATCGTTGTTTGTGCAGGTCAGGAATCGGTAAAGCATTTGATGCCCGAACAGGGTGAGAAAACCCTTGCCAATTACCATATTATTGGTGGTGCAAAACTAGCAGCAGAGTTAGATGCGAAACGCGCAATACGTGAAGGTGCGGAGCTCGCGGCTAAACTTTAAGGATTTGGCGAAACAATATTCATTTGAAAGGTTTAGTTGTAATTTTTACTTGTCAGATGAATAAAACCTCCGTATTATGGCGCACATGGAAGCGTGGCAGAGCGGTTTAATGCACCGGTCTTGAAAACCGACGAGGGCGCGAGTCCTCCGTGAGTTCGAATCTCACCGCTTCCGCCAAATTCAAAAAAGCCCCTGTAGTGATACAGGGGCTTTTTTTATCTTAGATTTAAATTGGAGATGGTAGTCATTACATACCAGTGTTTTTAATAATGTCAGAAATGAATTTCAGGCATAGCATTAAGTCAAGTATTGATGTCAGCGTATTTACAGGCTGAATTGAAAGTAAGAAAAAAGAATAATGGTTTATTGATATTATTGAATTTTATTTAATGGCTGAGTTATTCACAACACTCCCAATCAGTGGGCAGAGCTATGATCGCTTATTTTGAAAAAATATCAATTGTATTTTATTTGATCAAATGTTTAGAAGTGTCACGACCCCTTGGCAAGGGATAAAAAAGTGCTATATTTAAATCACAGTAGGTCATAAGCAAGACGCTACTAATAGGTTGGACGGATCAATGACAGCTCGTTGAGTTTAGTAATATTTAAGATGTTTTTGAATATTACAGACAAGAAATCAGCACTAGCCTTCCAACATAGAGCCCGCAGCAATGCGGGCTTTTTAATGTCTTTCAAAATGTGAAAATATAGTGTTTTTGTCAAACAATAATTAAATAGTCAATCTATGTTATTGATATATATTTACTAAAGTAAAATAAGTTTACATTGCCATGAAATCTAACATTTACAAAGCAGGTTGTTGCGTAAAGGTGTGATATAAAAAATTCAATTATTAAAACAAGTAGAGACGTCACTATGACACAGATGATCGATATTAAAGTGAAGGACCAATTTAGTCAGGTTTATGAAGCACAAGCTTTGGTGCGTAATCCTTCAGAAGAAGATTCAAGAGCGCTGTTTCATCGCATTGAACATATCATTATTGCAGGTGAAATCATCCTACCCAGTATCGAATTACTTTTTGAAAGTCAAAAATCGGACAGTATTTACAAGCTTTTAGAAGCTTAAATTGAATGAATAAAAAACTCACCTTAATGGTGAGTTTTTTTTTAGAGATAGAACTTTAAGCTATTTGATCTGCTTTAAATTGATTCAAAATATAAGACAGTAACTGATAGCGTGTCATCGGGTTGCTAGAAGACAGTTCAATGTCTTGTTTACGTACTTGGATTTCTTGAGTTAAAACACCAGCTTGAAAACGTTGTACGATCATATGATCTTTTGATACATCATGATCGGTCAGCACCAGTTTTGGTCCAAGGTGCAGATGTCCAATCGCATCTAGACATTGTTCAAGGCTGCTATATAGGTTGAAAAGGATGAGTGCCTGATCATTAGAATAATTGGCTAAATTCATTTTTATTATCCATGGTCAAAAATTATTGAGCAGGAATAGTGTATACGAATTGAGCAATAATAATCTGTATGGATTATTTTTCATTTAATGTCTGTCTAGCTAACTTTGGTTAAATCATTGAGACAGCTTAAATCTTTATGAAAAATAAGTTGGAATTCGCTTTAAATTAAAGAGGCTTGAATACCAATGGGACATCATAACGGGCAAATTCCTCAATGATACTGTTTAAAACCAATTGAGCTTGTGGCTCAGCTGCTGTAAAGGTGAGTTCTTGGTTCGTTTGGCTGTTGAAGCACTCGACTTGTTCTATACGCCAAATTGTTTCAAGGGCTGTATTTTGAATGACCACCCGTCGAGGCTGTAATTCATCACTAATTTTTCGTGGCATGACATAGGTAATGGCCAATTGAACATCGGGCAATTCGTCTGGTGAGGTTAAGAATGTAAACACCCAATTGCCAATTTTGCTGAGTTGCATTGGATTATCGAAAGAATCAAATTCTAAACAAAATTGTTGTGACATTGACATGCTCAAACGCTGGGAGGTCGGTTTAATTCTTGCGATTTTTTACTGTTGATTGACATTAGGGGAAGGTCGTATAAAACAGCAGTTAAAACCTTAAAAGAAATAAGTGAATCAATAAAGTTAATAAAATTCAATTTCTTATATTGATATGCTTGAAAAATAACTCACCTCATTAAGTTGTTTTTTGAATGAGAAGTGAGGAAAAGTCTCTAAGTTAAACCAGTTGTTGCAGATTTTTTAGACTGTAATTAATTTGCTGTAATGCATGTTGTAAGAGTTTAGGTTGAATATTGGATTCATTTAGACAGGTGATCCATTGCATCTGACAGGCTTTTAAGTCTGCAATATCCGTGGCCTGTTGAATATTAAGAATTAATTTTTTTGCCATAAGCCCACAATAGCGCTGTAAGTAACTGCACATAAAGCTCTGTAACTCATCAAAATCATGCTCGATGAAATCAACGGTTTTTTCTGGCAATACTGGATTGTTCGTTGTCGTAGTTTTAGGTGTGGCTTGTTTGAATTGATGGGGTGTAGAGCTCATCGCATCCATTGGTAGGGGGGGGCGTCAGTGCGTACTGTGTCTGAGTCTGAGTCTGAGTCTGAGGAACTTCCATCGTAGGCATTGAATGTTCATTAAAAGTCACATTTTTTTGCGCTGTGAAATCGGATGCAAGGCTAAAGGTATTGAGATCGGACGTATTGCTAGGCGCTTTTTTAGGAGTATTAAAAGCAGAAAAATCTGAGCTTTGAAGGCGTAGATGATCATGTGCTGTAATTGGCTGAATCAGCCCAAGTTCCATTAGTTGCTCAAGCAATGTCACTTCAGCAATGCGCTGCTGATAATGCACAGGCATTTGGTTAAAGTCATCAGTACCAATTAAGAGTAGCAGACGACGTTGTCTTGCATTTAATGCGAGCTGTCGGTCTTTTAATGTTTGAAAACCCAGCTCAGTTTTTTGATAGTTGAACATGCCTTAATTCCATAGCTCAAAAGAATTAAGGCAATCCTATGCAGTAATAATGACAGTAATATTAAGAAAATATTAAATAATCAATGATTTATAAAGTAATGACAGCAGAATTTTCTAAAGCTTTACGTAGGTACGGGTCTAAGTCATCTTGACGTAATAGCCATTGCACATAGTCCGCAGGTAATTCAGCAATTGCAGTACCACGGTGTTTACCAAAATTAATACTGCGTGGAATGCGTGCATCTTCCGAAGCTTCGTATAATTCTTCGATGCTGTTGATTTTTAAGTGATGCACAATATGCATCAAAATATTGGCAGTTAAAATAATATCCATATCTGCGCGGTGAGCTTTACGGATCATTTCACGGGCTTTTCCACTGCCTTTGGTGATCATATATATCAAGGCAGAAATATTATGCGCTTCTGCATCAGGCCAAACACGACGAGCTAGCGCAAGGGTACAAATGGCTTTGATTTTTGAACTATCTACACCGCATTTTTCGAGAGCTCGAATATCGTAGTCGATATTATGCCCAATGATGTATGTCGTCTCTGATGGGAGTTCAAAACTGCTGTAGTGGGGCTGACCTTCAAGATCTGATTCTAAAATATGATGTACAGCCATTGCTGCAAAAGAAATTGCTTCATCACAACGATAAAGTTGATCAAAAATTTTAGATTTATCTAGGGTAATTTTGGCATCTGCCACCTGAATTGGAGCATAGGCAATCTCGATGGGTTGTCCATTTAGTGTATGGGTTTCTGTGTCGAGAATGATGGCTTGCATGTCCAGTTCCAGCATGTTGAATAATGTTTATGAATGTACATTATCACATCCACACTGACAAACCCATGCTGTGATTATTTGTAGGAATATTATGAAGATGGCTGCGCAGTGTTTAAATAATCTGCTTTTATCGCATCTGCCGAAATAAAACCTTTACAGCGGGATAAAGCTAAACCATCTTCTAAATCGACTTGTTTTAAAGGCTTTTGTCCATCTTGATATCCAAAAATGTCGCTAAGTGGATTAAGCACTAGAGTATGTTCACGATCAATAGCATGGTGGTTTTTCGGCTTTACTTTTGTGCATATGTTTGTGTAGTTGGCAGGGGGTACAGCATTTTTGTTGATTTTACATTTTGCTTTAACCTCCGAAAAATAGCCCAATCTGTATCCAATGATCAGAAATATAAGTTCAGCCATTTTTCTGAGATCAGGGTGGCTGATGTATTTGAATGCTGTTAATCCATATCGAGCTAAAACAAAGTTTTAGTTCTATATTAATTTGATAAATTAAAATAAGAGTAGTTGCTTAAAAATTAGGCTTGAACAAAAGTTTGTTCCATGTATTTAATGATTCATATTCAATGAAAAATTGACTTTAAAACAACAAACAAAATGATCATGGAATGAAAATGCTGCGTTTAACGGTTTTAGTCAGCAGTGCGCTATTTTTAGCAGCCTGCGGTAATGATAGTAATGACCAACAATTTAGTAACCCTGAAACAAACGCTGATCTCAATCAGATCAAAAATCCAGTGGTAACTACAACCGCCTATAGTCAAGACAATATGTCTGCTGTGAGTGCAGACAGCCGTTTGATGACCTATAAAATGCTAGGAGTAGATGGCAAAGTTGTTCAAGCCACAGCCTTAGTCTTTACCCCAAAAACTGTTGCTCCGGCAGGTGGTTGGAAAATTGTGGCTTGGGCACATGGAACGACCGGTGTGGCTGATAAATGCGCTCCGAGCCGACAAGGTTTGCAAGGCACTGAATATTTATTGCAAATGTTATTGGCAAAGGGTTATGTCGTTGTGGCACCCGATTATGAAGGATTAGGGGAACCTAGTGGACGTGAAAACCATCCTTATCTGAATCTAAAAAGTGAAGCCTTTTCGATTACCGATGCCGTTGTCGCTGCTCGAAGTTATTTAACCAGCCAAGGTAAAACGGTGTCGAAGGATTGGGTGTCAATCGGGCATTCTCAAGGTGGTCAAGCCGTGTTAGGTGCAGCTGAATTCGCATCGCGTGCTGACTTAAACTATAAGGGAACGATTGCCATAGCACCTGCAAATAATCTTGCGCTCATTCTTGACGCAGGCGAGAAGTTAGCGGAAGGTAAACCTGCAACTGTGCAAAGTATGATTTATGCACCTTTAGACAGTTTTACTGCGCAGATTATTGCGGGTATGCAAGGGCATAAAAACAGTGTGGATTATTCAAAAGTATTTAGTGGACATTTGGCTGCGATTGCACCTCAGGCTGAAACAGTGTGTTCAGGTGAGTTAACCAAGTTAATTCAAGATGACATGCTCAGTTATGCGAGTCAGAACACGACTTTGGATAACTATGGACGCATGCAGTCTGATTTCTTAACTTTAAAGCCAATCCAAAACTTTATGAGTGAAGGTTCACAGCCTTTAACGACAGCGGTGAAAACGCCGATCATCATTTATCAAGGTAAAGCCGATCAGACCATTCCAGCAGATGCGACTAAATTTATGATTAGCCTTGCTAAGCCGGGAACATCGATTGACTACCGTGAGCAAGCGACAGCAGATCATATCAGTATTTATACCGATAATCTGGCAAATTTTGTGCAAGATGTAGAGACTCTCATGCCAAATCAATAAGTTGATTTGACTTAAATAGTGCTCGTGCAGATTCAACACGGGCATTATTTATTTAAAAACAGCACAAACTTCCCTCTCTCATTTCTAAAACTTCATGCTACAATACGCGCCAATCTTAGCACGGCTTAAAAGCCCTAATTTAATAGGACCTCGCTAATGTTTGCCAACACCTCTATTGCTCAATTTGACCCTGAATTAGCTCAAGCGATCTCGAATGAAGATGCTCGCCAAGAAGCGCACATTGAGTTAATCGCTTCAGAAAACTACTGTTCACCTGCAGTAATGGAAGCTCAAGGTTCAAAACTTACTAACAAATATGCAGAAGGCTACCCTGGCAAACGCTACTACGGCGGTTGCGAGTATGTAGACGTGATCGAACAATTGGCCATTGACCGTGCTAAAGAATTGTTTGGTGCTGATTATGCAAACGTTCAACCACACGCTGGTTCACAAGCAAACTCTGCAGTTTACCTTGCGCTACTTAACCCAGGCGATACAGTTTTAGGTATGAGCTTGGCTCACGGTGGTCACTTGACTCACGGTGCTAAAGTTAGTTTCTCTGGTAAAACTTACAACGCAATTCAATACGGTTTGAACCCAGAAACTGGCGAAATCGACTATGAAGAAGTTGAACGTTTAGCTGAAGAACACAAGCCAAAAATGATCGTGGCTGGTTTCTCTGCGTATAGCCAAGTTGTTGATTGGCAGCGTTTCCGTGATATCGCGGACAAAGTTGGTGCTTACTTATTCGTAGATATGGCTCACGTAGCTGGTCTTGTTGCTGCTGGTGTTTACCCAAGCCCAGTACAAATTGCTGACGTAACTACAACGACTACACATAAAACACTTCGTGGTCCACGTTCTGGTTTAATTCTTGCGAAAGCAAATGAAGAAATCGAGAAAAAATTACAATCAGCTGTATTCCCTGGTAACCAAGGTGGTCCTTTAGTTCACGCTGTAGCGGCTAAAGCGATCTGCTTCAAAGAAGCAATGGCGCCTGAATATAAAGCTTACCAACAACAAGTTGTTAAGAATGCGCAAGCAATGGCTGAAGTTTTAATCGAACGTGGTTATGATGTTGTTTCTGGCGGTACTAAGAACCATTTGTTCTTATTATCTTTAATTAAACAAGACATTACTGGTAAAGATGCCGATGCTTGGTTAGGTGCTGCTCACATTACTGTGAACAAAAACTCAGTACCAAACGATCCACGTTCTCCATTCGTGACTTCTGGTATCCGTATCGGTACTCCTGCTGTAACAACACGTGGTTTTGGTGAAGCTGAAGTACGTGACCTTGCAGGCTGGATCGCTGACGTTCTAGACAGCAAAGGTGACGAAGCTGTGATTGCTACAGTGAAAGAAAAAGTTGCTGCTGTTTGCGCTAAATTCCCAGTTTACGCAAAATAAGTCTGACTTGAGAAAGCCCCCTCAAGGGGGCTTTTTTTATGTCATCAGAAAAATTCAAAAGTTATCTAAACATTTATATTTCTGATATAACGGAATAAGAGATAACAAAAAATTTGCCCATCGCTATAGATCTGTTGGCAAGGTCGCAAAGGAACTTTATATGAAAAAACCCAATATTATTCTTTCAGAACAAGATTTACATCGCTTAGAAACCATGTTGGAGCATCAGTCTAAGTTGACGCCAACGATGGAGCATTTGGAAGATGAGATGGCGCGCGCTGAAGTGGTTGCTCCACAAGATGTCCCTGCCAATGTGGTGAGTATGAATGCCAAAGTTCTCATTAACATTGCACCTGCCACAGAAGCAACCGAAATTACACTGGTCTATCCACATGATTTTCGTGGCGATAAAGGTCAAGTCAATGTTTTGGCTCCAGTGGGCGCTGCCATTTTAGGTTTGGCTGAAGGGCAGGAAATAGAATGGCCGCAGCCTGATGGTCACACCATGAAAGTCAAAATCATTAAAGTGCTCTATCAACCTGAGCGTGAAGGGAATTATCTATAATTCCGCTGTGATAAACAGATATAATCCGTACACAAAGCCATCGATACCGATGGCTTTTTTATTTTTTCTTTATTGCATTTTTAGATATGAAATGGGCAAAAGTTGTTAAGCAGATTTCATTACAACCATAGCAGTTTAACTTGGGAAAACTGTCAAATAATTGACAGAGTCATGGGCACGAAGTCGGCACACTTTATTTCAACAACACCATCGTTGCTTAATAATTTGAAGAATAAGGTAGAGCCCTATGACACAATTAGAATCGAATCATTACAATCCAGACTATCAATATCAGCATATTGAAGTAAAACCTGTAACCGGTCGTATTGGTGCCGAAATTTCTGGCATTCAGTTGTCTGGAAGTTTAGACAAAAGCGTGGTCGATGAATTTAATCATGCACTATTAAAATATAAAGTTGTATTTGTGCGTGGGCAGCAAGATCTCACCGATTTAGAACAAGAAGCCTTTGCACGACTTTTAGGAAATCCGTTGAATCACCCAAGTGTGCCACTCAAAGATGGTACAGCACATACGTTGTCAATTGACTCACGTGGTGGGCGCGCAGATTCATGGCATACCGATATTACATTTTTACCCAATTATCCCAAAGCCACAATTTTAAGAAATGTAGTTGCACCTGAACATGGTGGCGATACAGTTTGGGCCAATACCGTGACGGCTTATGAAGATTTAAGTCCGGAGCTGCAAAAACTGGCGGAACAATTACGCGCGGTGCATAGTAATAGTTATGACTATGCGACTCCCAAAGGTCAGTACAATGAAGAAGGTCGCCATTTATTCCGTACCGCGGTAGAAGTGGAAACCGAGCATCCATTGGTGCGTGTACATCCTGAAACAGGTGAAAAAAGTTTGGTTTTAGGTCACTTCTTTAAACGCTTCAGTGGATATAGTCCGGCACAGTCACGTCGTTTATTTGAACTGTTTCAAGAGCAAATCGTGCAATGGGAAAATATTGTGCGTTGGCGCTGGGCGGTTGGTGATGTTGCCATTTGGGACAATCGTGCAACGCAGCATCGTGCCATCAATGACTATGGTGATGAGTCACGTATCGCCTCACGTGTCACCATTGAGGGTGATGTACCTGTCGATGTAAATGGTCAGCCGAGTACTGTACTGAAAAATATTCAAAACACCGATATTTCAAACTTGCGTTCAGAAGCAGGCCGTATTTATGAGAAAGCATCTTAAGTATGAGAGCGTCATTTAAAACAGCATAAAAACAGATAAATAATGCGAAAAACAATGGTTTTACATTTTTAAGCACTTGCCTAAGATCAATGAGATCTTAGGCATTTTTTTATAGACGTGAGCGATCAAAAGAACACCGCCCAACAGCATTTGTTGCAAATTTTACGTAATGAAGACATCTTTCAGGGCTTTAGCGATCAGACTTTAGAACAGCTTGTGCAACAGGTAAAATATTCACGGTTTCATGCGCAGCAGCACATCTTAAAACAACAACAAATCGTGCAAGATATTTATATTTTGCTTTCAGGTACGCTACAAATTGGTTGGTTGCAAAATAATGGTGAATTGATTGTCAATGATTATATTCGTCGCCAGTCGGTATTTAATTTTGTCGCACTCTTACAACAAAAGCCTTTGAATTATGATTATTTTGCTGCGACACACGTCGAGGTGGCAATCATTTCTGGAACAAGGTTTTTAGCAGTTTTACAGCGTGATCCGAAGGCGCTTTGGAATGTCGTGCAATCTCTCAGTCGACGCATGTATTTGATGTTTGAGCATAATCGTTATTTGCGAACGGCAACGCTAGAGCAGCGTATTGCTAGACATTTGATTCGACTCTATGAGCAATATGGATGTCGGCAGGAAATTCCTTTGAGACTCAGTCAGCAGGAATTTGCAGAGTCTTTTAATATTTCACGCCAAACGTTGAATAAACATCTGCAGCAATTTGTCCAAACACAAGTGATCGCGTGGAATTATGGACAAATCGTGATCTTGGATCTTGAGCGTTTAAGGCAAATGAGTGAACTAGATGAATAACTAGATTTAAAATTTGACGAGAAGCCATGATCGCAAATGGCTTCATTGGACTTGTTTTTAGATTAGTGCTTACTGATTTTATCCAAATATCCCATCATAAAAGCAGAAAAAACAAAGGTTAAATGCATGATGATGTACCACATGATTTTGTCATTCGGGATGTTTTTCGCATCCATAAAAATACGTAATAAATGAATCGAAGAAATTGCCACGATTGATGCTGCAACTTTGAGTTTTAATGAATTGGCATCCATGGTGCCGAGCCAGTTCAAGCGATTGGTCGATTCATTAATTTTTAATTGCGAAACAAAGTTTTCATAGCCTGAAAACATCACCATTACAATCAGTCCGCCCACCATAGTCATATCGACCAAAGAGAGAATGACTAAAATCAGGTCAGCTTCTGAATATTCTAAAATATGCGGAAGGACATGAATGACTTCTTGGAAAAATTTAATCGCGAGCAGTAGCAGTGCAAAGGATAAACCAAAGTACACGGGAGCCAGAATCCAACGTGCTGCATACATTGTGTTATGGAAAAAACGTTCCATTTAAGCCTCTAAATTTATTGATCTAATATTTGGTTCTAAAGTATATGGATTAAATTTTACGATAATTTTGATAATAATTCATGTAGAGTCAGTTGTTTAATTTAAATCTAGATTGAATCTTTGGGTATCTTAAGCTTGAATTCATCTGTGTAGGTCATCATATCCATTCAAATGATGCTGTATGGCTGCTTTGGCGGATCTATAGGCAACGGTTGAATTTGATGGCGAAATTTGACTGATGAAATAGATGTATTTTTTGCAAAATACTACAAGACTTTTATGGCAAAACTTGTAGTATAAAAATGATTTTATTGAGTTTAATTGGCTATGTCACAAATTGATGTATTGGTGCCGTTAAAGGATATTACGGTAGATCGGGCGGAAGTGCTTTCGATTAAGCGGAATGACCTTGTGCCATTACTGACCGATCAATATCGTCTAAATCATTATGCAGATCAATTAATTCAAGCACAGTCGGTGCTGCTAGATGGTGTTGACCCTCAGTTGACGAAACAACTTAGTCAAACCATTGAGCAGTTGATTCAAGCTCTAGCCAATTCAAAAAAATATTTAAAAACACGCAAATTTAATGCCCTGCAAAAATGGTTAGGCATCGATTTGGAATATGGTTCAGGACAAGTTGAATATTACAAAAATCTAGATCAATTACTTGATCGGGCAAATCATCTGAGCCAAAAATTACAGTTAGAAATTCAAAAGTCCCAAGCACGTTTTAATCAATTACAGGGTTTACGTGAGCAAATGGCGCGCTATATCGTCGCGGCTGAAGAATTTTTGCTGGAATACCCACAGTTTGTTAAAAATCAGCATCCGCTTGATAACTTTGCAGAACGCTTATCGAAAAAGGTGAATACGTTGCAAACCTTACAAGCCAGTAATGATATTGCAATTACACAAATGCAGCTTTCTCAGCAGCTTTCTTTTGGTTTATTAGATCGATATAAGGAAGCTCAGCAAGTGTTGATTCCGGCATGGCAATATCATGTGAAACAAAGTCGTCAAAGTAACTCGACAAGTTCATTGGAAAAGCTTGATAATAGCCGTGAAAATTTGATTAAAACTTTAAAAAAATCATTAGAGAATTCCTCTAAGTCTTAGAAATATAAGGTGAGTTATGACCGATTTAGATGCCAAAAATTTACCCGTTGAAGTAAGTAAAGAATTGACTGAAGAAAAGTTTCAGCAACTCAATTTACAGGAAATTGGCTTACAAACTTCCGATTTTCACGAAGTCGAAGCTGCACGTAAGGAATTGGCAGATTTAAGTCATAATAGTGTTGCTGAATATGGTAAAAACATTGCCACCAAGACGTCGACCTATACCGATGAATTATTAAATTTGGTGCAAAATAAAGATCTAGATGCGACAGGTCAAAAGCTCAATCAGGTGGTACAAGTCGCACAGCAACTAAATACCACGAGCATTTTAAATAAATCGAAAAGCTCAGGATTTTTTGGTGGTTTACTGAGTAAATTTAAAGGTGCCAAGCAAAGTTTTGATCAGCACTTTAATACCACCAAAGAGCAAATTGATGCGTTGGTCAAAGAAATTGAGACTTCGCAAAATGGCTTAAAAGCGCGTGTAAATACCTTAGATAAAATGTTTGAAGGCGTGCAAGACGAATATAAACAATTAGGGGTGTATATCGCCGCAGGTAAGTTGAAAGAGCAGGAAATCCAACAGGAAATTGCAAGTTTAACTACCCAAGTTCAAGATCAAACAACTACGCAAAAAGTCTATGACCTCAATCATTTGGCCAATAATCTTGAAAAACGTGTGAGTGATTTACAGATCTTGCAACAGTCTGCGATGCAGACCTTGCCGATGATTCGTATTATTCAATCCAACAATTTGATGTTGGTTGATAAATTTTATGCTATTAAAAATATCACCTTACCGGCTTGGAAAAACCAAATTAGCTTGGCGATTTCATTGCAAGAACAAAAGAACAGCGTGCAATTGGCAAATAGCATTGATGATGCGACCAATGACCTGTTAAAACGCAATGCAGATTTGTTGCATCAAAACTCTGTCGATACAGCAAAAGCCAATCAGCGTTCAGTGATTGATATCGAAACACTTGAACATGTGCAAAATACCCTCATTAAAACCGTTAATGATGTGATTCAAATTCAGAAAGAAGGTGTACAAAAGCGTGAAGAAGCGACGACACGTATTCGTGCCTTACAAAACAATTTGAATCATTTGGTGATTGAATCGAGTGGTTCAAACCCTTCTTCATAAGCTGTGAGGGAGGTGAAAATATAATCTGAAGGAGTATGTCTTTGCCTCCCATTGATGAATATGCGCTAAATCCGCAGCAACTGAAAACAGGGCTTCAAACCATTAAGAAGCGTCAACGCAATTTGACGTTATTGACCTTAACCAGTGTTTCAGTACTGATCGTTTCGGCTGTGATGTTGTTTATTCAGCATGATATGGTTTATAGCTTTTTTGGCCTAAGCTCTAGCGTACAGCAATTGCATATACCCATTAGTGCAGGTGATTTGACATATCAACTCGGTGAGTCTTCCGACTATTTTTTAAACTTTTTATCCTTTATTGGTTGGTTATTTCTAAAACTCATCGTTTCATTTATTGGCGCATTTTTCTTGGTTGGTTTTCTAAAAAAAATTCAATTTTTTAGAATTCGTTTCCAATCTTTTGTATTGAAGTTTGTTGGCTGGATTTTATCGTTTATTGTGCTTTGGTCAGGCTTAACTTATGTGCAATATGACCTTAATCATGATGACCGTGCAGCAGATCAAAAATTGGTACATTATGAAAAAAATATTCAGGAAAGCCAGCTGGCTTTCGAAATGGAAGATGCACAATTGGCAAAACCCGTGCAAGCCTATTTACTTGCACAAGCTGCTTTGATGCATAAGCCTGTAGATCGTGCGACAGCAATTCCTTTGGTGCAATCCTTAATCAATGCTGAGCAACAAAATCCAGCAAAATTCCGTGAATACGGTTTTCAGCCTGAACAGCTCTGGGCGATGCAAAATCAGTTATTTGATAAAACCATGACACCGATGGCGCAAAGCGTGGAAAAACAAGTTCAGCAAGCCAATGTAGTAGAAGTTGTTGTACGTTGGGTGTTGATCGTCGTGATAGTACTCACGCTGATTTTGAGCTTAATTTTGTATCTGCTTTCTCAGCAGTTCAAATCACGGATTATTCGAATTGAGCAGGGACTTCATTAACAGGCATATTTTCTTTTTAGATAACTGCATTGCTCAGAATAAAAACCCCCATCACATAGTATGGGGATTTTTGATCTTAGGTAGATTAACTTGCGCGATGAAACAGTTGTCGAAGTTCCTGTGTAGAAAAAGTCTGATCATTCACTTCGCCATCCACAAGGTAAAAAGGAATCGGGTGCTGTCCCTTTGATTTTACATACTGTGTAATTTCATGCTGGCGGTCTGCAATATCTTTATGTTGAATTGAGCGCAGTACTTTCGAGCCATCTAAACCAATGCCTTCAATAATGCTTTTTAAAACCTGAATATCAGCAATATTTTGACCGTGTGCAAATAATGCATGGAATAGGGCTTGAGTCAGGGCATATTGATCCAGAATATTGTCCAAGGCCAAAATACCTTGATGAGCCAGTTGACTGTTTGGCATACGTTTCATGTACTCAATATTGACAATCACGTCTTCGCTATAAGCGGCGAACTTCGTCATTTCGAGTTTTCGCTTTGCTGCACTCGCACCATACTTATCGGTTAAATACTGCAGCACATCTAAGCCTTGTTCAGGAATTTCTGGAACGCGTTGAATCGGTAATAGCTCTACACGGGTTGCTGTATGTTCATTCCAGTTTTGTTTTAACTTTTGAAATGCGACATAACTCATGGGATAAACAATATCAAAGACAAATTCAATTTTCATTATTCTGCTCACTATTGATTTTATACATGTAGATCGATGGCTGATTAATGCAAGGGATTGATTGCGGCTTTATTGATAGAACTCAAAAGCAGTCAAATCATCTGATATTTCATTTGATTTAAAGCCGACTTGCTGAAATGAAACTTAAAGCTTTATAAAGGTTTTGTAATTAATCAGGACGTAAGTGGGTCTTGCGCAGGCTTGGTGTGATTTCAATAAAAAAGAAAAAAATGAGGGATTTATCACGATATATATGTACGAAATAAATCATTTTAATGTTAATATAGGCCATATATTTATGATTTAGAAAGAAATTTAATCATTTGATTTGTAAAACCGATTAATTTTATAAAAACAAACCGTTTCACCTATTTAATGGTTTGTTCTATCATTCTCTCATCAAATAAATTTACTCCTCTGGAGACGTTAGCAATGTTAGATCAAAATACTTCTGCTCAATTAAAAACCTTACTTGAACGCCTTGAAGGCCCGATTGAAATCGTCGCGACTTTAAACGGCACGGACAAATCAGACAAAATTAAAGAATTGGTGACCGAAGTTGCCGCTTTATCTGATTTAGTGACTGCACGTTTTGACGGTAACAACAGCCGTGCGCCAAGCTTTGGTATTGCAAAAGCAGGTGAAACACCACGTGTATTCTTCGCAGGTCTACCGATGGGCCACGAATTCACATCTTTGATTCTAGCTTTGCTACAAACTTCAGGTTATGCACCGAAAGTTTCTGACGAAGTACTGAACACTATCAAAGGTCTAGGTCTTAAAACTGACTTTGATGTGTTTGTATCTTTAAGCTGCCATAACTGTCCTGACGTGGTTCAAGCACTTAACTTGATCGCAATTTACAACCCGGGTACAACTGCAACCATGATTGATGGTGCATTCTTCCAAGACGAAGTGGAAGAACGCAAAATCATGGCTGTACCAATGGTATTCCAAGACGGCAACCACATCGGTCAAGGTCGTATGACTTTGGAAGAAATCATTGCTAAATTAGACACCAACTCTGCTGCAAAAGATGCTGAAAAGTTAAATGCCAAAGATGCCTTTGATGTCCTTGTGATTGGTGGTGGCCCTGCAGGTAATACTTCTGCGATCTATGCGGCACGTAAAGGTATCAAAACCGGTATCGTGGCTGAGCGCATGGGCGGTCAGGTCATGGATACCATGGACATTGAAAACTTCACGTCGATTCAAAAGACACAAGGTCCTAAGTTTGCTGCTGAAATGGAAGCACATGTACGTGAGTACGGTGTGGACATCATGAACTTGCAACGTGTATCAGACATCAAAGGTGCAGATCAAACAGCCAATGGTCTAGTTGAAGTAACTTTAGAGAATGGTGCAAAACTTGAATCTAAAACAGTGATTCTTTCAACAGGTGCACGCTGGAGAGAGATGAATGTTCCAGGTGAGCAAGAATACCGTACTCGTGGTGTTGCATACTGCCCACACTGTGACGGTCCATTGTTTAAAGGTAAACGTGTTGCAGTGATAGGTGGTGGTAACTCAGGTGTCGAAGCGGCGATTGACCTTGCTGGTATTGTAGAACATGTAACACTTGTTGAATTTGATACCAAACTTCGTGCTGACCAAGTCCTTCAAGACAAGTTAAACAGCTTACCGAATACCACTGTGATCATGAATGCATTATCTACAGAAGTGGTTGGTGATGGTTCACAAGTGACTGCACTGAACTACAAAGACCGTGCAACAGATGAAATCAAAACGATTGAATTGGCAGGTATCTTTGTACAAATCGGTTTGTTACCAAACACTGATTTCTTAAAAGAAACAGCAGTTGAACTTTCAAACCGTGGTGAGATCGTAATTAACGAACGTAACGAAACCAATGTAAAAGGTGTATTTGCTGCCGGTGACTGTACAACAGTACCTTACAAACAAATCATCATTGCGACAGGTGAAGGCGCGAAAGCTTCATTGTCTGCTTTTGATTACATCATCCGTTCGGGTCAATAAAAGAAAGGCCAGTGTGTTTCGAGAAACACGCTGGCCGCGCTGAATGTTGTCATTTGAATATTATTTTTCTTAATATTCTCGTTTTACAGGAACTTTGGATGCTAACACCGGAGTTCCTTTTTTTGTCTGCAAAATTAGGATTCAAAAATGTTCCCACACATTTTGAATCCTATTCGTTGCCCAGCTATTTTTGTTTTACAACCTTATTTTTATACTTTCCCCAAGGTTGTTTCTCTATAAAATATAAAGCGGAGTAAGCAATTAATATACCAATCACATCACGAATTTAAGATTTAAATAAATTCAAGCCTTTAAACTTCTCCATTAACTGCTCATCTGTCTCCACATGTTCAGGATGAGGCACAATGCACTCAATCGGACAAACTGAAACACAAGTTTGGTGCGCATAGAAACCGACGCATTCAGTACAACGTGCGACATCGATTTCATAAATCTTTGAGCCTTCATAAATGGCATCATTGGGACATTCAGGTAGACACATGTCACAATTGATGCATTTGTCTGTAATCAACAAAGCCATAAAGTAAACTCAAGCCTGATAAGCTAAAGTTGAAGCCGAAATATCCACTGTCGAATTGGGTAAGTTACGAATCAGTAAGGCGTATCGCATATCCACATCGGCAGGTACAGGAATATCCACGATATGACCTGAACCTTTGGCATCGTCGATTAGATTACCTTTTTTATCTTTCATTTCAGTTAAAACGAAGGTGATGTTGCCTGAAGTGGTCATCAGTTCTAAAGAATCACCTACAACAAAACGGTTTTTCACTTCGATTTTAAGAGAGTCACCATTGCGTTCTAAGACTTCACCTACAAACTGTTGATGATCAAAACGTGAAGAGCCGGTTTCATAGTTTTGATATTCACTATGAACATGGCGGCGTAGAAAACCTTCGGTATAACCACGATTCGCAAGGCCTTCAAGCTGAGACATGAGAGCAGGGTCAAACGGTTTACCAGAAAGGGCATCATCGATGGCTTTACGATAAATTTGAGCAGTACGTGCACAGTAGAAGTAAGACTTGGTACGGCCTTCAATTTTTAAAGAATGAATGCCCATTTTGGTTAAACGGTCAACATGCTGTACAGCACGCAAGTCTTTCGAGTTCATGAAATAAGTGCCATGCTCATCTTCTTCGGCAGCAAACATGTCTTCTTCATTGCGTTGTAATAAAACCGGCTCGCCGAATTGGTGTTGTTCTAGGGCGTGTTGCTCATCGGCATTTTTATTATTGCAGCATGATGATTCTTTAATTTGTGTGACTGGAATAACATCACCAGTTTCATCTTCAACTGCATCGTGAATTTTATAATCCCATCGGCATGCATTGGTACATGCACCTTGGTTTGCATCACGTTTATTCATATAGCCAGAAAGTAAGCAACGACCGGAGTAAGCCATACATAATGCACCATGTACGAAAACTTCAATTTCCATATCAGGTACATTGTGTTTAATTTCTTCAATTTCTTCGATTGATAATTCACGTGACAGAATGACACGTGTCAGTCCCATATTTTTCCAAAATTTAACCGTTGCCCAGTTCACCGCATTGGCTTGGACAGACAAATGAATGGACACTTCTGGAAAATGTTCACGCACCATCATGATTAGACCAGGGTCAGACATGATCAGTGCATCAGGATTCATGGCAACCACAGGTTCAAGGTCACGGATGAAATTTTTCAGTTTTGAGTTATGCGGTTGGATGTTTACCACCACATAAAACTTTTTCCCTAAGGCATGAGCTTCTTCAATGCCAATTTTTAAATTGTCATGGTCGAAAGCATTATTGCGCACACGTAAGCTATATCGCGGCTGACCTGCATACACGGCATCTGCGCCATAAGCAAAAGCGTAGCGCATATTTTTTAAAGAGCCAGCAGGTGAGAGGAGTTCGGTTACGTGTTGAATCGTCATGTCAATAAAGGCATAAAAAATTTATGGCTTTATTGTAGTGATCTAAAAAAAGGATTCAACCAAGTATTTTAGTTGGGTTTTCAAGATATTCCGTTTTCCAAATGTTTTAAAATTTGGCAATCATTAATTTGACTGGTTTCATTACAGCTAGCACGGAGCTTACTTAACTGTATTTTAAAATTTTCTAATTCTTTAATTTTTTCAGAAACTTGACGAATGTGATTGTCAATTAATTCATTCACAGCATGACAGCTTTGCGTAGGGGATTGCTCAAGTTCAAGCAGGGTTTGAATCTCGGTGAGAGAAATATCGAGGTTTCGACAGCGCTTAATAAAAACCAAACGTTTGTACATTTCTTCATCATAATAGCGATAATTGTTGTCTGCGCGGAAGCTAGGTTTCAGCAGTTTTTTCTTTTCATAAAAGCGAATACTGTCAATGCTTACCCCAGATTTGGTGGACAATTCTTTAATCAAATAATGTTTTTGTACGTTCATGCTTGACCTTGGAGTGAGTCCATAGTTTTGAATAAGAGTAATACAAATCCATTGATTTTAAAATTGGAGCACATTTATGGCATGTACATGTAGTCATGAGCCAGCACCAAACAAACCCAACAGTAAATTTCGTATCGCACTTTGGATTGCCTTAATCATTAACGCCATGATGTTTTTGGTGGAGCTGATTGGTGGGGCTTATGCACATTCTTCTGCGCTTTGGGCGGACTCGCTGGATTTCTTTGGTGATGCTGTAAATTATGGGGTTTCATTAGCCGTGCTTGGCGCCAGTTTATATTGGCGTGCAACAGTCGCCTTGGTGAAAGGTTTTGTCATGGCAGCGTTTGGGATCGTGGTGATTGCCAAAGTGCTCTATGCCTATGCCAATGGGATCGCACCTGAACCGATCACCATGGGTATAATTGGTATCTTAGCTTTAGTCGCTAATGTCATCTGTGCATACGTCTTATATGCCTTCCGAGAAGGCGACTCCAATATGCAATCCGTTTGGCTATGTAGCCGTAATGATGCGATTGGTAATGTCGCGGTGATCTTGGCGGCCGTCGGGGTATTTGGTACAGGAAGTCTATGGCCAGATTTGATTGTGGCTGTAATCATGGCGATCTTAGGTTTAACGGGCGGTTATCAGGTAATTCGAAAAGCACTGCAAGAGCGTAAGCAAAAAGATATTCTGAGTACCCCTTGCTCTTAAAATACTTACTCTTAAATCCACCGTTAATGGCATTCATTTTATCCATGTTTTTAACGCAGATGAATAGACTAGGACTTACGCACTATTATTTAAAGATTCTCTGTGGTAGCAGATGATTTTTATCGAGAATAAAGTCATCAATGAAGCTTTTGATAATTGGTCTAAATAATTTCTTCTGCCAACGATATATATTTTCAAAGATCCGCTCAAACTGGTTCTTTTGTATCTCAACGTAGGCCATCAAGGCTGAAAAAATATGATTCAAAATCAGTTT
>NZ_VOZT01000037.1:0-35424 GCF_013419625.1 Acinetobacter sp. YH12070
TACTTCATGTACAACCATCATTTTAAAGGCGAAGCTATAATCACGTTGTGTGCGTTTAACTCGTTGTTCTTGTGCATGTTCCATAAAATAAGTCTCTTAAGGTGTAAACTTATTTCAGGACGGGACAAGTGGTACATATAAAAAGCCATTCAATTTGAATGGCTTTTTTACATCAGGTTTTTATTTATTCGGTAATCGTTGCATCAGGTTCAATAATGGGTTTGCCATTTTTCAGAGCAGCAAGGGCATCTGCATTGAAATCGATGAGTAAAGAGTTGTTTTTAGCATCGATAGAATAATTGCTAATGAGTTTTTGGTCGCCGTTTAGGGTTTCAAGTTTATATTCATCTACAATATTCATAATCCCGCTAAGGTTGGTGGTTGCAGAAGCTAAATCTTGACGTAATAACTCATAGATATCACGTAAATCAAAAATGGCATTTTGAGCATCAGGATGCTTATCTAAGTAGTTTTTAATATGGTGAATCACCAATTGCGCAGATAGAAAATAATCAGGTTTATGCGTAAATTCTAAAGTCATTATTGTCTCTCCGTTGTGATTGCTTTTTGTGTTTTAACTACAAATATCACACTCTTTATAGGTCGTGTCAAAGAATTGCAAAAAAGCCACAAGAAGCTAAAAAAATGCCTTTTTACATAGAATCAATACAGCTCGGTTTTTATTTTAAGAACAGACCAAAATCAGAGGAGGTGAATAAACAAACAACAAAGTTGAGGTGGGGGAGTATTTATTTAATAAATGACACAGTTGATAAAAATGCGGCAAATTTGCTGTGTATGTTGAGAAATGAGGGGTTTGTTCATAAAACTGAACAGTCATAATTTTCTGATAAAATCACATAAATGTAATAATTAATAAAAAAATACGATCTAATCTAATTAAGCGATTAATCCTAATTTTAAGGGAGTAAACCCAATTTAAATGCTGAAATGATTAAAAAATCATCCTAAAGACGAATACCGATAAGCTAGCAAGAAGCCTCCTCAATCAGGTACAATTGGCGGGATTAATTTTGTGTTTGGTGTATTTGAAGGCCAATACATACATTCTTTGTTAATAAATAGGCCTGCCAGGAGTTATCCCCGCATGAGTGCCATTACTCCATACGATTGGGCAATTATTGCCTTCGTGATCGGCGTTACATTCCTTTGCGTCTTTATGCTGACCGTCCCTTTACTCCTTGGGGGTAAATCATGGGGTCGTGCTAAGCAAGAGCAGTTTGAGTCAGGTGTAGTAGGTGCTGGTGGTGCACGTATTCGCTTGTCTGCGAAATTCTATTTAGTTGCAATTTTCTTCGTCGTGTTTGATATCGAAGCACTTTATCTTTATGCATGGTCTACTTCTGTTCGTGAAGCAGGCTGGTTTGGTTTTACAACCGTGGTTATTTTTGTGGTCGATTTATTGATTGCTTTAATTTACGCGGTAAAAGTAGGTGCATTAGATTGGGCGCCTTCTGATAAGCGTAAAGCTGCAGGTAAAGCGTTGAAAATTGGTTCACCAAATATGGACATCGCAGAAATCACACGCTTTAACTCTATTGAAGAGTTGGTTATGGACCCTACAGGTCAAATTCCAGCGCAATCATCTGGTCGTGTGAAATCTAAGTCACCGACTGCATCATCTGACAAGGAGTAAGACGGGATGAAATATACATTAACCCGTGCGAATCCGGATGCTGATCAATATCCACTTCAAGAGCGTCAAATCGTTACCGATCCGCTTGAAGAAGAAGTGAATAAAAATGTGTTCATGACTCGTTTAGAGGATGTTGCACATACAGCAGTAAACTGGGGTCGTAAAAACTCAGTTTGGCCGTTCAACTTTGGTACATCTTGCTGCTACGTAGAGTATGCAACGACTTTAACAGGCGTGCATGACTTGTCACGTTTCGGTGCCGAGGTTATTCGTGCTTCACCACGTCAGGCTGACTTGATGATTGTTGCAGGTACATGCTTCATGAAAATGGCGCCTGTAATTCAACGTTTGTACGAGCAAATGCTTGAGCCTAAATGGGTAATCTCAATGGGCGCATGTGCAAACTCTGGTGGTATGTACGACATTTATTCAGTTGTACAAGGTGTGGATAAAATCATCCCTGTCGATGTGTATATCCCAGGTTGCCCACCACGTCCTGAAGCTTTAATTCAGGCATTGATGTTATTGCAAGACCAGATTCAACTTGAGCGCCGTCCTTTATCGGCCGTGATTGGTGATGATCTTAAGCCAGTGTATAAGCCAAAGATGATGCCAGAACGTGACCGTAAGAACGCACAGCGTATTGCAGTGAAAAACTTACGCTCAATGGATGAAATTAAATAATCACTGCGACGAAATATTGATACACCCGGACTGGGTGTAATTGTCGTTTTGATTGACTGAATTTGTATTAAATAGGAAGCCAAGCCAATGGCTGAAACTGACATTGCTATGCCAGAATCAACTCCAGTTGATTCCCGCCCTGCATTTGCAATTGTAGAAGAGCTCAAAACCAAATTTGGTGAGAACTTCTACGTGCAAACGACTTTTGAAGACTTTCCAACAGTCTGGGTTGAGCGCGCACGTGTACAAGAAGTTTTAATGTTCTTGCGTACGGTGTCACGTCCATACGTGATGCTGTTTGACTTGTCTGCGGTTGATGAGCGTTTACGTACACACCGCGATGGTCTGCCTGCATCTGACTTCACTGTGTTCTATCACTTGTTATCGTTAGAGCGTAACAGTGATATTCGTATCAAGGTTGCATTAGCTGAGAATGATGTAAACATTCCAACGGCAACCAATATTTGGCCGAATGCCAACTGGTACGAACGTGAAGCTTACGACATGTTTGGTATCAACTTCGAAGGGCATCCAATGCTCCGTCGTATCTTGTTGCCAACATATTGGGAAGGTCACCCGTTACGTAAAGAATATTCTGCACGTGCGACCGAATACACGCCTTATCGCCAAAACCAAGCGAAACAGGATTACGAACAAGAACATCTTCGTTTCGTACCTGAAGATTGGGGTATGAAGCGTGGGAACGATGATGAAGACTTCATGTTCCTAAACTTGGGTCCTAACCATCCATCTGCGCACGGTGCCTTCCGTGTGATCTTGCAGTTGGACGGTGAAGAAGTGAAAGACTGTGTACCTGACATCGGCTATCACCACCGTGGTGTGGAAAAAATGGCTGAGCGTCAAACATGGCACTCATTCATTCCGTATACAGACCGTGTTGACTACTTAGGTGGTTGTGCGCAAAACATGCCTTACGTTCTTGGCGTAGAGCAAATGGCAGGGATTACCGTTCCTGATCGTGCACAATGTATCCGTGTCATGATGTCTGAATTGTTCCGTATCAATAACCACTTATTGTTCATTGGTACTGCGATTCAGGATGCTGGCGGTATGACCCCAGTATTCTATATGTTCGCTGACCGTCAAAAAATCTATGACGCGATCGAAGCGATCACGGGTTACCGTATGCACCCAGCATGGTTCCGTATCGGTGGTACAGCGCACGACTTGCCAAACAACTGGCAGCACCTCATTCGCGAAATCCTAGATTGGATGCCGAAGCGTATGAACGAGTATTACACTGCAGCACTTAAAAACTCAGTGTTTATCGGTCGTACCCGTAATGTTGCTCAGTATGATGCTAAATCTGCATTGGCTTGGGGTGTAACGGGTACTGGTCTACGTGCTACAGGTATTGATTTCGATGTTCGTAAATACCGTCCTTATAGCGGCTACGAAAACTACGACTTCGATGTGCCTTTAGAGTACGAAGGCGATGCTTATGCACGTGTTCTTGTTCACTTCCGTGAAATTGAAGAATCACTGAAAATCATCAAACAATGTTTAGACAACATGCCTTCTGGTGCATACAAAGCAGACCATCCATTGGCTGTTCCACCACCAAAAGATAAAACTTTACAAGACATCGAAACATTGATTACGCACTTCTTGAGCGTGTCATGGGGTCCTGTAATGCCAGCAGGCGAAAGCTCTGTAATGGCGGAAGTGGTAAAAGGTGCGTCGAACTACTACTTGACTTCAGATAAGTCAACGATGAGTTACCGTACACGAATCCGTACACCAACCTTCACGCACTTACAGCAAATGCCTTCTGTGATTAACGGCAGCTTAATGTCTGACTTAATCATTTATTTAGCGACAATTGACGTCGTAATGGCTGACGTGGATCGCTAAGGGGTAATCGCATTATGATGATTTTGACTGACAAAAAACCACGTGTGAACGTTGAAGGGATTTTAACTGCGGAAGAAATCCACGATATCGAACATCACATTGGTCACTATCCGTACCCACGCGCAGCATGTCTTGATGCGTTGAAGTGTGTACAACGCCGTAATGGCTGGGTAGATGATGCACAGATGAATGCTATTGCGCAATTGCTTAGCATGAGCCTTGCAGACCTAGAAGGTGTTGCTACTTTCTATAACCGTATTTACCGTCAACCAGTTGGTCGCCACGTAATTTTATTATGTGACTCGATTGCTTGCTTCTTGATGGGTGCGGAAACACTTGCTGAAGCATTCCAGCGTGAATTAGGCATTTCATTTGGTCAAACGACTGCAGATGGTCGCTTTACTTTATTGCCAATTTGCTGCCTAGGTAACTGTGACAAAGGTCCGACGTTAATGATTGACGAAGACACTCACGGTCTAGTTGAAGTGACTTCAATTAAACAGTTATTGGAGAAGTATGTATGAATACTGAACCAAAACCAATTTATGGCGACGGTAACCCAGAAACTCACCCATTAACTTGGCGTTTGAGCAAACAGGAACACGTTCGCAGTGCAGATGATTACGAAGCACTTGAAGGTTATGCAGGCTTTAAGAAAGCTGTTGGCATGCAACCGAAAGAAGTGCTTGAAGTGATCAAAGCTGCGACTGTAAAAGGTCGTGGTGGTGCGGGCTTCCCTGCAGGGATCAAATGGTCGCTTATGGCGCCAAATGATAACTCAGGCCCTCGTTACCTCATCTGTAATGCCGATGAAATGGAACCTGGTACCTTCAAAGACCGTCTGTTGATGGAAAAACTTCCTCATCAGTTGATCGAAGGTATGTTGATTGCTGCTTATACATTAGAAGCAACACAGGGTTATATCTTCATCCGTGGTGAATACATCGAAGCGGCTCAATACTTAAATGAAGCATTGGACCAAATTCGTGCCAAAGGTTACTTGGGTGAAAACATCTTAGGTACAGGTTGGAACTTCGAGTTACACGTGCATACCGGTGCGGGTCGTTATATCTGTGGTGAAGAAACTGCATTGATTAACTCGCTTGAAGGTCGCCGTGCGAACCCACGTACTAAACCGCCATTCCCACAAGTTGCAGGTGCTTGGGGTCGTCCTACGATTGTTAACAACGTAGAGACTTACAACAACTTACCCGCAATTATGCTTCGTGGCCCTGAATGGTATATCGGTTTATCTGAAGGTAAGTCGAAAGATCCAGGTACTAAAATTTATGGCGCTTCAGGCAAAGTAAAATTCCCAGGTCTTTGGGAACTTCCATTTGGTACAACTGCGCGTGAAGTGATTGAAGATCATGCGGGTGGTATGCGTGATGGTTTAAAACTCAAAGCATGGTTACCGGGTGGTGCTTCTACAGACTTCCTTGCTGCTGAACATATTGACCTTCCTATGGATGCTGAAAGCATCATGAAAGCAGGTTCA
The DNA here is from genome assembly GCF_013419625.1 of Acinetobacter sp. YH12070. Lineage (NCBI taxonomy): Bacteria > Pseudomonadati > Pseudomonadota > Gammaproteobacteria > Moraxellales > Moraxellaceae > Acinetobacter > Acinetobacter sp. YH12070. The sequence goes on from NZ_VOZT01000037.1 coordinate 5,715, forward strand.
CGTTTAGGTACGTGTTTGCTCATGGTAGTCGATGAAACTCAGTGTATGGTTTCTGCGACACGTAACTTAGAAGAATTCTTTGCGCGTGAATCTTGCGGTTGGTGTACACCATGCCGTGATGGCTTACCTTGGGCGGTTAAAGCGCTTAAAGCCTTGGAAGATGGCACAGGTAAGAAAGAAGATATCGATCACTTACAAGAACTTACTCGTAAGCTTTGGATTGGTAAAACTTTCTGTGCGCATGCTCCAGGTGCGATGGAACCGTTAATGGGCGCACTCAAACATTTCCGTGGCGAGTTTGAAGCTAAAGTCGTAAATGCGGCAGCTCAAACTAGCAACGTAGAACAAGCTTAAGGAATTCGACTATGGCTACAATTCATGTCGATGGAAAATCGTATGAAGTCAACGGCTCAGAGAACTTGCTACAAGCATGTCTTAGCCTTGGCATCGACATCCCATACTTTTGTTGGCATCCATCCTTAGGTTCTGTCGGTTCTTGCCGTCAATGTGCTGTGACTCAATACGCGAATCCTGAAGATACTCGCGGTCGTTTAGTTATGTCATGTATGACGCCTGCATCTGACAATACCTACATCTCGATTGAAGATGACGAAGCAAAAAATTTCCGTGCTTCTGTTGTTGAATTCTTGATGACCAACCACCCACACGACTGCCCAGTCTGTGAAGAGGGGGGTCATTGTCATTTACAAGATATGACTGTAATGACTCAGCATGACCGTCGTCGTTACCGCTTCACAAAACGTACGCATTACAACCAAGAGCTAGGCTCTTTCATTTCTCATGAAATGAACCGTTGTATTGCGTGCTACCGTTGTGTGCGTTACTACAAAGATTATGCAGGTGGTACAGACTTTGGTGTGTATGCAAACGCTTCGCGTGTTTACTTTGGTCGTCCAGAATCAGGTACTTTAGAATCTGAATTCTCTGGTAACTTGACTGAAGTGTGCCCAACAGGTGTATTCACAGATAAAACTCACTCTGAACGCTATAACCGTAAATGGGACATGCAGTATGCGCCAAGCGTATGCCAAGGCTGTTCTTCAGGTTGTAACATCTCTCCAGGTGAACGTTATGGCGAACTACGTCGTGTAGAAAACCGCTTTAACGGTGACGTGAACCAATACTTCCTTTGCGATAAAGGTCGTTTCGGTACAGGTTATGTGAACCGTGAAGATCGTCCACGTCAACCACAATTCCGTTCTGGTGCAAATGTAACTACAGTTTCTGTAGACCAAGCATTGGATACCGTAATTGAAAATATCCAAGGCAAAAAAGTATTGGGTATCGGTTCACCACGTGCATCACTTGAATCAAACTTCGCGCTTCGCGAACTTGTAGGTCAAGACAACTTCTCAACGGGTATGTCTCAAAAAGAGCAAAAACTTGTTGAACTTGCAGCTTCTATTATGCAAACCGAAGGTGTTTATAACCCTGGTATGCGTGAAATCGAAAGCTACGATGCTGTGTTGATTTTGGGTGAAGATCTGACTCAAACTGCGCCTCGTATGGCTCTATCTGTTCGCCAAGCTGCGAAAAATAAAGCTAAAGAAATGGCTGCAGAGCGCCGTACGCAAGAGTGGTTGGCTGAACCTGTACAACGTATTGCTCAAGATGCCAAATCTCCGATTTACATCCTTGCTGCAACTCAAACACGTTTAGCTGATGTTGCAACAGGTGAAGTTGTTGCATCACCTAACGACATTGCACGTTTAGGTTTTGCGGTCGCTGCTGCTGTCAAAGGTGAAGTGATCTTAGGTTTGGATGACGATGCAAAAGCATTTGCACAAACCATTGCTGACACTTTAAAAGCTGCGAAAAAACCATTAATCATCTCTGGTACAAGCTTGCAAGACGCATCAATCATGGAAGCTGCTGCACAAGTTGCACAGAACCTTGGTAATGCGGGCTTAACATTGACTGTTCCTGAAGTGAACTCAATGGGCTTAGCGATCTTTGGTGGTCAAAGCTTAGAACAAGCATTTGCACAAGATTACGATACCGTGATCGTGGTGGAAAATGACCTTTATCGTCGTTTACCAGCCGCTCAGGTGAATGCTGCACTTTCTGGTAAAGAAGTGATTGTACTTGATCATTCTGAAACTGAAACTGTGAAGAAAGCCAACATCGTACTTTCTGCTGCTTCATTTGCTGAAGGTGACGGTACTGTTGTCTCTCAAGAAGGCCGTGCACAACGTTTCTACCAAGTGTATGACCCAAGCTACTATAAACCTGAACTTGCGATCAAAGAATCTTGGCGCTGGTTACATGCCATTGAAACTGGCGTGAAAGGCAAAGCCATTTCTTGGACACTTCTTGATGACGTGATCGAGTCAGTGGCGAAAAACGTTCCTGCACTTGAAGCGATTCAAGATGTCGCACCAGATGCTGGCTTCCGTGTACATGGTCTGAAAGTGGCACGTGAACCACGTCGTTACTCAGGTCGTACGGCAATGCGCGCACCACTTTCTATTCATGAACCAAAACAACCAGTCGATAAAGACTCTGCGTTGACGTTCTCTATGGAAGGTTATGTAGGTAACCAAACTCCAGCTTCACTTGTACCATTTGCTTGGTCTGCGGGTTGGAACTCTCCACAAGCTTGGAACAAATTCCAAGACAACGTGGGTGGTCACTTAAAAGGTGGTGATGCAGGCGTTCGTTTATTCGATCGTTTAGCGAAACGTCCAGCACGTACTTTCGTTGCACCTGCACCTGTTGCGGTTAATGGTGAAAGCTTCCGTCTTGTACCGATGCATCACATCTTCGCTTCTGGTGAATTTACAGTGAAAACACCTGCGATGGAATCACGTATTCCTGAAGCAATGTTTGCTGTGGGTGAGCAAGATGCAGCACGCTTAAATATTCAAGATGGTCAACGTATCGCTGTGAAAGCAGGGGATGCTGAAATCGTCCTTCCAGTTCAAGTGATTGAATACTTACCTACAGGTTATATCGGTTACCCAGTGGGTCTTGCACCTACAGTATCGCTTGCAGAACCTGTTTCAGTCGCGGTAGGAGTGTAATTCATGGAACAAGAATTAATCCGTCAAACGCCGCTGTGGGCTGAAAACTGGCCAATCGCCTATTCAGTTCTTCAAGCAATTGTGATCTTACTGGTTGTGGTATTGATCGCTGCGTTGATGTCTTTTATTGAACGTCGTTTACTCGGCTTGTGGCAAGACCGTTACGGTCCGAACCGTGTAGGTCCGGGCGGTATGTTCCAGATTGTTGCCGACATGCTGAAAATCATGTTCAAAGAAGACTGGACACCAAAATTTGCTGACAAATTGACTTTCCGTATGGCTCCAGCAGTGGCGATGGCAACTGCGGTGCTATCGTTCATGGTTATTCCTGTTTCACCTTATTTAGGTGTTTCAGACATGAGCATCGGTCTATTGTTCTTTATGGCAATGGCTGGTATTGCGGTATACGCAGTATTGTTCGGTGGTTGGTCATCAAATAACAAATACGCATTACTTGGTGGTTTACGTTCTGCTGCTCAAACCATTTCTTATGAAGTGTTCTTGGGTATTTCACTAATGGGTGTGGTTGCGATTGCAGGCTCATTCAACATGCGTGAAATTGTTGAAGCTCAACGTGATGTTTGGTTTGTTATTCCTCAGTTCTTAGGTTTCTTGATCTTCGTGGTTGCGGGTGTTGCGGTAACTCACCGTCATCCATTTGACCAACCAGAAGCAGAACAAGAATTGGCGGAAGGTTACCATGTCGAATACGGCGGTATGAAATGGGGTATGTTCTTCGTTGCGGAATACGTCAACGTAGTACTGATCTCTGCATTAATCGTGACTTTATTCTTCGGTGGTTGGTTAGCGCCTTTCAACCTAGATATTCCATTCATTCCAGCTGCATTCTGGTTCATTATTAAAACAGCATTCTTTGTAATGATGTTTGTCTTGGCTCGTGGTTCTTTAATGCGTCCACGTTATGACCAAGTGATGAACTTTGGTTGGAAAATTTGCTTGCCATTGGCGTTGGTTAACCTTCTGGTAACTGGTGCTGTGATTCTGATGAATCAGGCCTAAGACAGCAGGGAGAATAAAATGTTTAAATTTCTAGCTGGATTTGGGTCAATTGTACGTTCGTTGTGGATGGTATTCTCACACGCGACACGTAAACGTGACACCATTTTATATCCAGAGGTTAAAGCGGAAGACATCGTACCACCACGTTTCCGTGGTCGTATCGTGTTAACGCGTGACCCTGATGGTGAAGAGCGCTGCGTTGCATGTAACCTTTGTGCGGTTGCATGTCCAGTCGGCTGTATTTCACTACAAAAAGCTGAAAAAGAAGATGGTCGTTGGTATCCGGAATTTTTCCGTATCAACTTCTCACGTTGTATTTTCTGCGGTATGTGTGAAGAAGCATGTCCTACGACTGCGATTCAAATGACACCTGACTTTGAGTTAGGTGAGTATGTTCGTCAGGACTTAGTATATGAGAAAGAAAACCTTCTTATCTCAGGTCCTGGTAAATACCCAGACTATAACTTCTACCGCGTAACAGGTATGGCTGTTGCTGGTAAAGATAAAGGTCAGGCTCAACGCGAAAGCACACCAGTTGATGTACGGAGTCTATTACCATGATGTGGCCATTTTATTTGATGGCGCTTGTGGCCATCGTCTCTACCGTTCGTGTTGTAACTAACACGAACCCAGTACACGCTTTATTAAGCTTGATTATTTCTTTACTTGCAGTTGCAGGTATCTTCATGATCGTGGGTGCGCCGTTTGCCGGTGCCCTCGAAATTATCGTTTACGCTGGCGCAATCATGGTGCTATTCGTATTCGTCGTGATGATGCTGAATCTTGGTCAAAATACAGTTGAACAAGAAAGCAAATGGCTGACTTCTTCAGCGTGGGCATATCCTGCGTTGATGAGCTTCCTAATGGGTCTAATCCTTGTTTGGATGTTGAAGTCAGACTACACAACTGCTGGCACTGTCATGGGTGCTCAAGTTGTCGGTCCGAAAGAAGTGGGTACTTCACTCTTTACTCAGTACTTATTGCTGGTTGAAGTTGCTGCGATGTTATTGCTTGGCGCACTTGTCGCTGCATTCCATCTTGGCAAACGTGAGCCAGGTGCAGAAGAGGACAAAGAATAATGGGCAACATCCCTTTAGAACATGGTTTGATCGTTGCAACCATTCTTTTTGCACTGGGTTTTTACGGTGTGATGGTTCGACGCAACCTACTATTTATTTTAATGAGCCTTGAAATCATGATGAACGCTGCTGCTTTAGCGTTCGTTTTGGCAGGAAGCGCATGGGCACAGCCAGATGGTCAAGTGATGTTTATCTTGATCTTAACGCTTGCTGCAGCAGAGGCTTGTATCGGTCTTGCGATCGTCCTTCAGTTCTATCATCGCTTCCATCATCTGGATGTGGATGCTGCTAGTGAGATGCGCGGATGAGTTATTTATATTTAACAGTACTTTTCCCGCTAATTGGTTTTATCCTGTTGGCGGCAGGTCGTAAAAATCTTCCTGAATCAGTTGCTGCAATTATTGGTGCAGGTTCAGTTGGTCTTTCAGCTTTATTTGCATTAATTGCCGGTATCGACTTTGTTAATAATGGTTCAGTTGCAACAACTCAGCATCTTTGGACTTGGTTCAGTGCAGGTAACTTAGCACCGGGCTTCACGCTTCATTTAGATGGCTTATCATTATTGATGATGGGCATGATCACAGGTGTGGGTTTCTTAATTCACATCTTTGCAACATGGTACATGCGTGGCGAAGAAGACTTTGCACGTTTCTTCTCATACTTCAACCTATTCGTAGCAAGCATGCTGCTTTTAGTGTTGGGTGACAACTTAGCGTTGTTATTCCTCGGTTGGGAAGGTGTAGGTCTATGTTCATACCTATTGATTGGTTACTACTACCAAACACCTGCAAACGGTTTTGCTGCAATTAAAGCATTCACTGTGACACGTGTGGGTGACGTATTCCTGCTGATCGCATTGTTCTTGATCTACCAACAATTCGGCACTTTAAACATTGCAGAAGTTGTAGCTGCTGCGCCAACAGTTTTGGCTCAGAGTTCTTCGATTGCGATTTGGACTGCATTGATGTTGTTCTTGGGTGCTGCAGGTAAATCTGCTCAGATCCCATTACAAACATGGTTGGCAGATGCGATGGCTGGTCCTACACCAGTATCTGCATTGATCCACGCAGCAACAATGGTAACAGCGGGTGTTTACCTATGTAGCCGTATGTTCAGCGTGTTTGAACAAGCGCCAGAAGTGATGATGTTCATCTCAATCACGGGTGCAGTGACATTGTTAGTAGCAGGCTTTGCTGCATTGGTACAAACAGACATCAAACGTATTCTTGCTTACTCTACTATGAGTCAGTTGGGTTATATGTTTATGGCTGTAGGTGCTGAAGCTTACCAAGCTGGTCTATTCCACATGCTGACTCACGCATTCTTCAAGGCATTATTATTCTTGTCTTCTGGTGCTGTGATTTTGGCTTACCATCATGAACAAAACATCTTCAAGATGGGTGGTCTATTCCACAAAAACAAATTCTTGTTTGCTTGTTTCTCGATTGGTGGCGGTGCATTGGCTGCGATTCCATTCATCACGATCGGCTTCTTCTCGAAAGATGCGATTCTTGGTGCGGTATGGGTGAAAGGTCAAGCAATAGCAGTTTATGACTGCTTGTACTGGACTGGTGTAGCAGGTGCGTTCTTAACTTCAATTTATACATTCCGTCTTATTTGGGTTGTATTCTTTGGTAAAGAAAACACGCCTTACCACGAAATCAAAGGTGTTACTTACTGGGGTCCATTGGCGATTCTTGCAGTGCTTTCAACTGGTTTAGCTTATGTCTTAAAAGCACCAGTAACGAATATTTTAAATGCTGCACAAATCCCAGCGTTTAATATTCCAGAAGCACTAGAACACGGTATGCATAGCGCTGAATATACAGCAGTTGGTATTGCACTTGCAGGTCTTGCAGTGGGTGTGGTGTTATTTGCCTTTGCTTATGGTGCAGTGAAATCGTTCGCGAAAACTTCACTGGGCGCGGGTCTTGCAAATATCTGTCGTAATGCACTTGGTTTCGATGCTTTGTATAACATTGTTTTCGTTAAGCCTTATTTGCTACTGGCTAAAATCTTTGGTCGTGATCCAATTGACGGCTTATGGCTTGTATTGCCTGCACTTGTTAAAGGCGGTAATAGCTTTACAAGTTCACGTCAAACAGGTTCATTGCGTGAATACGCATCTAGTATGGCATTCGGTACGTTTGCATTACTATTGATCCTGGTCGTGATTCAGGTCGTGGGGAAATAAAATGGAAACTCCAAACAATTTAATTCTACCCGCTCTGATCCTTATTCCGTTCATTGCAGGTTTTGTATGCTGGCTTGTCGATAAACTCGACAAGCACTTACCACGCTATATTGCCTTAATTGGTATGCTATTAACGTTGGTGTTAACCGTCGTTTTATGGCAAAGCGGTACTTATAACTACGAGTTGGGTACACAGGCTCCACAGTGGGCTGCTCAATTTAACCTACCGTGGATTACCACTTTAGGGATTAACATTCACCTTGCGGTGGATGGTCTTTCACTGCTTATGGTGGGTTTAACTGCATTACTGGGTGTACTTGCGGTCGGCTGTTCATGGGGTGAGATTCAAAAGAACGTTGGTTTCTTCCACTTAAACCTACTTTGGTCTTTAGGTGGTGTGATCGGTGTATTCTTAGCGATTGACATGTTCCTATTCTTCTTCTTCTGGGAGATGATGCTGGTACCAATCTACTTCTTGATCGCACTTTGGGGTCATAAAGGAGCAGAAGGTAAGTCACGCGTTTACGCTGCAACTAAATTCTTTATCTATACTCAGGTTGCGGGTCTGATCATGTTGATCGGTATCTTGGGTCTAGTGGTTGTTGGCTTCCAACTTCACGGTCAAATCAGCTTTAACTATGACTTCTTGATGAGTGTTGCACACACTGTTGAGGCGAAAGCTCCAGCACTTGCGTATGCATTCATGATCTGTATGTTCATTGGTTTTGCGGTAAAACTTCCAGTTTTCCCTTTACACGGCTGGTTACCAGATGCACATGCGCAAGCACCTACAGCGGGTTCTGTCGACCTTGCAGGTATCTTGATTAAAACTGCGGCTTATGGTCTTTTACGTTTCGTTATTCCATTCTTCCCAGTAGCATCTGCTCAGTTTGCTGACATCGCGATCATTCTTGGTCTAATCGGTATTTTCTACGGTGCATGGTGTGCATTCCAACAAACAGACATGAAACGTCTGCTTGCGTACACATCTATTTCGCACATGGGCTTCGTACTTCTTGCTTTGTATGCAGGTAACATCCTGACATTCCAAGGCTTAATGATTATGATGCTGGCTCACGGTCTATCTTCTGCTGCATTGTTCATTATGTGTGGTCAGGTTTACGAACGTCTGCATACACGTGACATGCGTTTGATGGGCGGTATTCGTGGTCAGTTCCAATACCTTTCATTCTTCTTAATGTTCTTTGTTGCGGCACTTGTAGGTATTCCGGGTCTAGGTAACTTCATCGGTGAATTCCTGATCTTGATGGGTTCTTATGACAAGTTCCCTGTGTACACAATCCTTGCTGCAGTAAGCTTAGTATTTGCCGGCCTTTACGGTTTAATCCTGATCCACAAAGCATTGTTTGGTACACCAAACGAAGAACAAAAACAGCATTACGCAAATCCGTTGAAAGACTTAAATGCGCGTGAAGTTGTGATTCTTTTAATCTGTGCTCTTGGTCTAGTATGGCTTGGTCTATTCCCACAAACTTTCCTTGATATTTCAAATTCAAGCATGGCGTGGATTGCAAATAGCTATATCCCAGTTCAAGAAGTCGTTGATGTTGTGCAGCAGATTGCTGTACAACCTGAAAATGTGGAGATGCAATAAGCCATGGACTTCACAATGTCATTTTCTGAGCTTATGCCATTAGCTCCTGTGATGATCGTGGCTTTAACTGCGATCGTCGTGATGTTGCTAATTGCAATCAAGCGTAACCACAATTTAGTTGCAACGACTTCCGTTATCGGTCTGAACCTTGCAGCCTTTTATATTATTTTTGTTTTCGTTGCAGGGCAGTATGCACCTGCAAACGTAATGAATTTGTTCATCGTAGATCCATTTACGATGTTGTACCAATTCGTGATTTTGATTGCAGCACTTGCTTGCTGCACATTGTCACATGCGTATATCGAAACCTATAAAGATAACCGTGAAGAACTTTATATCTTGATGCTGTGCTCTGTAACGGGTGCATTGTTAATGGTTGCAAGTTCGCACTATGCGTCTTTCTTTATCAGCCTTGAACTAATGTCGATTCCTGTATACGGCCTATTGGCTTATACACACCAACGTTCACAGTCGCTTGAAGCGGGTGTGAAATACTTGGTGCTTTCAGCAACTGCTTCTGCGATGTTGTTGATGGGTATGGCTTATGTATATGCGTACACAGGTACAATGGCATTCGTTGCTGAACCAGGCAAAATGTTCACAACATTCAGCCAACCGGGTGTAGTCCTTGGTCTTGCACTGATTGTTTTTGCTGTTGCATTTAAATTGTCTCTTGCGCCATTCCACAAATGGACACCAGACGTGTATGCAGGTGCGCCAGCGCCAATCGCGACATTCTTAGCGACTGTGGCTAAAGTGGCAATGATCGGTCTATTCGTTCGTTACTTCTTGGCTTCTGGCTTAATCCTTTCTGACAGCTTCATCACGATCGTGACCATCATTGCAGTATTGTCTATCCTTGCGGGTAACTTACTAGCAGTACGTCAAGTGAACTTGAAACGTATCCTTGCATACTCTTCAATCGCTCACTTTGGTTACTTACTTGTTGCGATTGTCAGTGCACGTAATACTGACTTTGTTCAAGTACAAGGCTTTGCAACATTCAGCAGCGTCAACGTCTATGTGATTACTTATGTATTAACAACGATTGGTGCGTTCGGTGTTGTGACACTGATGTCTAGCCCTTACAACAACAAAGACGAAGCAGGTAGCCTTGCGGAGTACCGTGGTTTGTTCTGGCGTCGTCCAGTGTTGACTGCAACACTGACTGTCATGATGTTATCTCTTGCAGGTATCCCATTAACAGCTGGCTTTATTGGTAAGTTCCTTGTGATCAAAACAGCGGTTGCTGGTGGTTCATGGTTCTTAGCTGCGATGGTGATCCTTGGTTCAGGTATCGGTTTGTACTACTACCTACGTGTGATGATTGTGATGTACATGACTCCACCGGAAAACCCACGTATCGATGCTGTCGATCATTGGGGTCAAAAAGTGGGTGGTATTATGGTGCTTGGTGCAGCTGCTCTTGTGTTGTTGATCGGTGTATATCCAGATCCAATCATTGCAGTTTCTCAAGTGGCATACTTTGCAATCTCACCTGAATTACAACAGTTCATTTTTAGCTTAATTCAAAGTGGTTTTAACTAATGAATTAAGTAATTAATTTGCTTATTACAAAAAAGCCTCCTGTAAAGGGGGCTTTTTTATTTTTATCATTTGTTAAATAGCTTTATAATGGTCGAAATTTTATCTTAACCTTTTAGGTGTTCTCCCGTGGCTATCCATGAAATCCGTCATCCGCTTATTCGACATAAACTCGGCTTACTTCGTCGTGCAGATATTAGTACTAAAAACTTCCGTGAGCTTGCTCAAGAAGTGACAATGCTTCTGACTTATGAAGCAACGAAAGATTTACCAATGGTCGATCATGAAATTGATGGTTGGAATGGTAAAGTAACTGTAGATCGTATTGCCGGTAAAAAAATAACAGTCGTACCGATTTTACGTGCAGGTATTGGTATGTTGGATGGTTTCTTAAACCTGATTCCAAGTGCGAAAGTATCTGTATTGGGTTTAGAGCGTGATGAAGAAACTTTAGAAGCGCGTACTTACTACAAAAAATTAGTACCAGACGTACAAAACCGTTTAGCGATGATTATTGACCCAATGCTTGCAACGGGTTCATCGCTCGTTGCTGCTATTGACGTTCTAAAAGCCAGTGGTTGTAAAGATATTCGTGTCATGGTGCTTGTTGCAGCTCCAGAAGGCATTAAACGTGTAAATGAAGCTCATCCGGACGTAACGATTTACACAGCATCTGTAGACCAAGGTTTAAATGAAAACGGTTATATCGTTCCTGGTCTTGGCGATGCAGGCGATAAAATTTTCGGTTCAGTTCAAAAAGACTAATTTTTGCATCATGAACAGAAAAGGGGCTTTTATAGCCTCTTTTTTATATACTAAAGACATTGGCATAAATGGAATAGGGTACTTTATGAAGTCCGAACAATATAAAGGTAAAGTGAAGCAGTACAATCCTGAAAAGGGCTTTGGCTTTCTTTCATGTGAAGAAGGTGATGTATTTTTCCATATCTCTGACTTTCCCGCAGATGGTGTCGAACCAAAACGTAATGATCGCGTGAAATTTAATGTGGTGGAAAATGGAGATCGTTATAAGGCCATTAACATTGAGCGTGAAGAAGACAAATCTGCAAAAGCTAAAAAATCTAAAGTCGTGGCAAATAACCAGTCGATTACTTCAGCTTTGCTTTCAAATTTGCGTAAATAATGTGATTGTAAGATTTCATGGAAATCATTGAAATCGAAAAGAGGTCTATAGGGCCTCTTTTTTTATTATCATAAGAGTATTAAAAGAAAAGATGAGAGACAATTTTTATGTTTAAAGAGGGGAAAATCAAAAGCTATAACGTTGAGCGCGGCTTTGGATTTATACAACAAGATCAAGCAAAGGATTTATTTTTTCATATTCGTGATTTTCCTAGCCGACACATCGAACCACGTGTTGGAGAAAATCTCAAATACAGGATTGAAGAAGATCAAGGTAAATTTAAAGCTGTAAATATCATCCGTTTAGATTTGAAAAAAGAGCAGCCCACTCATGAACAGATAAATCCGTCATTTGGATCAATGTCAGATCGAGTAAACGATCAAGTTACTCCTCACGATATAGCCAAAGGCACAGTTTGGGGCAGTAAAATCTTCAGCATGATTGGACTCATTGTGATTCTAGTTTTAGCTGTGGCTGTCTATAGTAAATATCAGCAGTACCAAGAACAGAAGCAACTACATTTACAACAGCTCATGCAAGAAAATGAAAACATCGTAAAAGAACAACGTAAAGCACAGGGGGATTTGCCCGATCGGGTGCTGTCTGAGCAAGGTGAAAAAAATCTATATGGCACAGGTTCTAGTGAATTACGTAAAGACCCAATTGTGATTCAGGCAGATGAACAACCTACTGTTGTAGCGCCCACAAAAACAGAGCAGGCTAAATATAAATGTGATGGGCGTACACATTGTAGTCAGATGCGTTCTTATGATGAAGCTGTGTTTTTCATTCGTAATTGTCCAGGTACAAAAATGGACGGAAACAACGACGGAATACCTTGCGAACGACAATTTAATAAATAAGAAAAAGCGCCATTAGGCGCTTTTTTATTTAGACAGATTTTTCACAAAATTGCATAAAGGCTTTGAGACCCGGTCCTTGGTATTTCTGACGATGTACCAACATGAATAATGGACGGGCAAGTTGCCAAAACGGCGTATCTAAAACCACCAATTGACCTTTTTCACGTAAAGGCTCAATTGCCAGTTTAGAAATACATGACATACCAAGACCACCTGCCACGATTTTTAGAATGGCTTCGTTATGACCCAAGGTTAAACGAATATTGGCATCTGGCAGGTCTTTTAAAATTGCGTTATCAAATACTTCACGTGTGCCTGAACCTTCTTCACGTAAGATCCATTCCACGTTATCAAAGTCAGCCGCAGTGAGTGCACGATCCAGCTTCGCTAAAGGGTGCTCTGGTGAACAGCACACCGCAAGTTCATCGTCACGCCAGTGAATACATTGTAGCTGTGGCAGGTGGCATGAACCTTCAATTAAGGCCAAATCCAACTGAAATTGGTTTACCGCTTCAATCATTTGGCGGGTATTGCCGACTTGAAGTTGTAAATGTGCTTGAGGTTGAATTTGTAAGAAATCTGCCATGAGGTCTGGCATCAAGTAGTCACTGATGGTCAGGGTCGCGCCCAAACGTAGATCAATACTTTGTAGTTCGCCTTTCGCTGCTTGTTCAAAAGCTTCACAGCGTCCTAAAATTTCCAAAGCTTGTGGCAATAAAAAACGACCCAAGTCATTCAATTGCAAGCGTTTACCAAGTCGGTCAAACAGTGGAGCACCGAGACCATCTTCGAGGTCTGCCAATGCCATACTTGCTGCACTTTGAGTAAGTTTGACAGCATCACTGGCTTTGGTAACGGTACCTTCTTGAGCGACTGCTACAAAAACAGCCAACTGGCGTAAAGTCATGCGCATGAATCAGGCCTTAACATTTAAAAAATATTAATAAATTATGCTGTCATGCTAACATGAGCACAGTCTGTCACGCCACGTTCAAATCATGTCAATTGAAAAATTTAGCTTAGAAAAGGTTTTATCTGTACACCGTTGGACCAATACTTTGTTCAGTTTTACCATGACACGTCCTGCGCATTTTAAATTTACCGCTGGTCAGTTCGCACGAATTGGTTTGAAAGTGGGCGATGAATTGGTGGTTCGTGCCTATTCTGTGGTGTCGTCCCCCTTTGATGAAACTTTAGAGTTTTTCTCTATCGTCGTTCCTGATGGTGCGTTTACTTCAAATTTGCAGCATCTACAAGTGGGCGATGAGCTGTATTTAGAAAAAGTTCCATATGGTTTCCTTACCTTGGCGCGTTATCAGTTGCCATTGCCAAAGGACTTATGGCTGTTGGGAACAGGAACGGGTCTAGCACCATTTTTATCGATGCTACAAGACTTTGAAACGTGGTCTAAATACGAAAAAATTAATTTAGTCTACAGTGTGCGCACCGTATCAGAACTGGCTTATATAGAGCGGATTCAAGAAATCGCTGAGACCTTTGGCGAAGGGCATACGGGCTTCAAATTTATTCCTATTGTGACACGTGATCCAAATGCGCCGCTGCATGACCGTTTACCAGTTTTAATTGAAAATGGCGAGTTAGAACAGGCGGCAGGCTTAGCGTTTAATGTGGAAACGACGCATGTCATGCTGTGTGGTAATCCACAAATGGTTGATGACACCAAGGCAGCATTAAAGGCGCGTGGTTTGACTATGAACCGTCGTGGTGAAGGCAATATTGCGGTAGAAAATTATTGGTAATCTGCCATGAAAAAAAGCTCATCGATGGATGAGCTTTTTTATTTTCGGAAATTAAATAACTGATGTTATGCATGCAAAAGTAATTTTGCATTTTTAAAATGATTTTTAAGCCAATTCGACGGAGTCTTACATCAAGGGAATGAATAAAGGGATTAGCCTTCGGCTGGAGGTACTCTTACGAAGCACGCTTCTCATTAGGCAAAATGAGAAGCGTGCTTCGCAAGGAAACCATCTTGCGGTGCAATGCACCTCACCGACAAAACTCGTTCACAAGCGTCTAATTATCTAAAGTATCGCAAAAACATTTTTGATTAGAAGAATTCCTATCTCAAACACTTGCGGATGACGTTACCGCGTATCGTACTTTTATTTTGAATCAAATTACGCTTCTGATGTTACTGCGTAACATCAGTTAAATAAACGTTTTGATGTTAATGCAGAATTTTATTTAAGAACTGCTGCGCTCGTTCACCACGAGGGGCATTAAAGAAATCATCTTTACTGCAGTCTTCCACAATTTTTCCTTGATCCATAAAGATCACACGGTCCGCAACCTGACGCGCAAAGCCCATCTCATGGGTTACACACATCATGGTCATACCTTCTTTGGCAAGACCCACCATCACATCAAGCACTTCGTTAATCATCTCTGGATCAAGTGCCGAAGTTGGTTCATCAAACAGCATGGCAATCGGGTCCATACTGAGCGCACGTGCAATCGCAACACGTTGTTGCTGTCCACCTGATAACTGTGCAGGGAATTTAGCGGCATGCGCACTTAAACCCACACGGTCTAAATAAGCCAAGCCTTTTTTCTTGGCTTCGGCTTCTGATCGACCCAAGACTTTAACCTGCGCAATGGTCAGGTTTTCGGTAATGGATAAATGTGGAAAAAGTTCAAAGTGCTGGAATACCATACCGACACGACTACGCAATTTATTTAAATCGGTTTTTGGGTCATTAATGGAAATTCCGTCGACTAAAATCGTACCGGCCTGAAAAGGCTCAAGTCCATTAACGGTTTTAATGAGCGTTGATTTGCCTGAACCTGAAGGTCCACACACCACAACCACTTCACCTTGTTTAATTTGAGTCGTGCAATCGGTAAGCACTTGAAAATCTTTATACCATTTACTGACATTTTGGAGGTCAATCATCGTTTTTTGATCGGTCATACACTTAACCTCCGTTGTAATTTTTTAACTGCATAGGTGGCGATCATACTAATAGTGAAATACACCAAACCGGCAAACAGAATGTATTGAGTTAACAATGACATGAGATCGCCTCGAACATAGTTGGTGCGGAAAAAGTCTAAGAGCCCGATGGCATAAACCATGGTTGAATCTTGGAACAGAATGATGGTTTGCTGTAAAAGCAGTGGCGTCATTTTGCGAAAGGACTGCGGCAAAATAATTAAGCGCATCGCTTGGCTATAGCTCATACCGAGGGCATAAGCTGCAGAAGTTTGACCTTTAGGAATCGATTGAATCCCGGCACGGACAATCTCTGAAAAGTAAGCGGCTTCAAATAGCATGAAGGCCACGATACTCGACACGAGGGCAGTATCAATCGTCAGATAGTTACCTGTGATCCCTGTGTAGATAAAGGGTACGGCAAAGTAGAACCACATCAGCACCAAGAGCAAAGGAATAGAACGAAAAAGGTTCACATAGCCTTTAGCAAAAATATTAAATACTTTAATCGAGGACAGGCGCATCAACGCCAATAAAGTCCCAATAAAGACACCACCAATGGTTGCCGTGATCACCACTTTTAGCGTGATGCTGAAACCATGCCATAGCGCAGGGCCAGACGCTTGAAGGTCTTGAATAAAAGAACTGAGCCATTCCATTATTTATCTCCTGCAATTAAGCCAGGAACGCGTAGGCGTTTTTCCAGAAAATTCATGAAACCAATTAAACAGATATTGATCACGATGAAAATAATGGTGACATAGGTATAAATTTCGATGGTGTTTTGCGTGTATTCACTGATGGTTTTCATCTGTGAAATGATTTCTGCAACACCGACCAAAGACGCGACTGAGGTGTTTTTGACACAGTTGGTCAACTCAGAGCTGAGAGGCGGCAAAATCGTGCGGAATGACTGCGGTAAGATCACATAGCGATAAAGTTGAGTCGTGCTAAATCCCATGGCATAACCAGCATTGGTTTGCCCCAAAGGAAGCGCTTCAATACCTGTCCTGACTTGTTCACAGACCCGTGCAGCTGTAAAAAGACCCAAACCGACACTTGCAGAAATTAAGGCGGTCGTATTTGCTCCAAGGTCATTCATCCACCAGCTTTTAATCGCAGCAGGGAGGAAGTTAGGTACAACATAGAACCAAATAAACAGTTGAATCAATAAGGGTACATTTCGGAAAATAGTCACGTAGGCCGTACCAATACCTCGTGCTACAGGACTCGGTAGGGTACGCATAATACCCAAGATGCTGCCGAGCACCATCGCAATGCTCCATGCCACCAAAGCGATGACAAACAGCCAGCCGATTCCAATTAAAATCCAATTCAGGTAGGTCGAATCACCTACACCAGTAGATTGGAACAGCACACCCCAATTCCAGCTATAATTCATAGGAACTCCCTATAATGAGCTTAAGCCAAAATCCGTTTGGCTTAAGCATCTTTAGAATGTTTAGGGAAAGTTATTCGTCACGGTCATGTGGATTGCTAATCAATGCTTTTAATTGATCAGACATCGGGAAATTCAAATTGATATTTTTTGGTGGAATTGGCGTTTGGAACCATTTTTTATACATGTCATTGATTTCACCAGAGCTATAGGTCGCTTTGATTGCATCATCAACCACTTGTTTAAAGCCAGTATCGCCTTTACGTAGCATACAACCATAAATTTCTTGAATCGGTGCTGTACCCACGATTTCCCATTTATTTGGATCTTTGGCTTTCGATTTTTCACCCGCCAGCAAAATATCATCCATCATAAATGCCGCTGCACGACCATTTTGTAGCATGAGGAAAGACTCAGCGTGGTCTTTGGCAGAAATGACTTCACCAATACCTAACTCTTTTTCATGTTGACGAATATAACGCTCAGATGTAGTTCCTGCCGTGGTGACTAATTTTTTACCTTTAAGGTCAGCGAAGTCTTTAATCCCAGAGTCTTTTGCAGTAAGTAAGCGTGAACCCACTTCAAAGAAACCTGTTGAGAAATCAACTTGTTGTTGGCGTTCTTTATTGTTGGTGGTTGAACCACACTCTAAGTCGACGGTGCCATTAGAAACTAATGGAATTCGGTTTTGGCTGGTCACTAAGTTATAACGGATTTTTAAATCGGGAAGATTTAATTGTTTTTTTACTGCTTCAACTACTTTTAATTGAAGATCATGCGCATAACCCACAGGTTGGTTTGGATTATCTGCGATATATGAAAATGGAATCGATGAATCGCGATAGCCTAAAACAATCGTGCCCGATTTTTTGATCTTATCTAAAGTCCCTGAGTCAGAAACAGCAGCTTCACTTCCTGCAGCTTTATCCGTTGTAGGTGCTTTATTGTCACTACATGCGCTAAGCCCTAAAGTGAGCGCACTTGCACAGAACAAAGTTGCTAAATGTTTTTTTGACGTCATCGTTAAAACTCCTTTTACCCTGATTTAATATCCACTTTTTATGATCTTGTTACGTATTTAGTTTTATTGCTTTGTTTTTAAGAATGTTTCAACAATAAAAAAGAGATCATTTTCTACATCTTAGGTGATAAATCGAACAAGGCTCAAGCAAAATTTATTGCCGAATTGTTACTAAGAAATGGGATAAGTTATGAAGATTTTTTATAAGTAAATTTGTTATAAGCGATTGAATATTAAATGAATTATATTTATTGTGAAATAGATAATGAAAATAAAAGGGCATAAAAAAACCTCCAAATGGAGGTTTTCGGGATTAAACTTTAGTTTAATCTCCGTGTTAATGCACAAACATATCCATAAATTCACGAATTTCTTGAATCGCTGTGTCTACGTCGGAAGTCAACCAAGTCGGTTCAAAAAAGCCAGCATAATGCTCCAGTCGATCTTGGGGAACAACTAAGCGAATCGGGCATTCTTCTTCGAGCAAGCGCCAAGGAATAATAGGCACTTCATTATCTAAAAAAGCCGCAATATTTCGAATATCAATCACCATCGCATTGATGCATTCAGGGAATGGCATCACTGAAAACTCTTCAGTACGTCGGCGGAAATATTCCAAATCACCCCATTTCAACACATAACTTGGCTTACTAAATTCAATAATGCCAATAAGATGCTGATCACGAGTGTAATGAAGGGAACATTGATGAGTGACGTCAGTGTCAAGATCAAGCGTTACACCTTGTTGATGGTACGCCATAGATTTGATAACAGGTGAAAAATAAGGTGCATGATTATAGCTCATTTCATTCATCAAAAGCAGAGAATTCCATCTAGCTCAAAAAAGCATTTATTTTTGCAACACTTGATACTCTGAAAATGAATACGATTGAAATGGTACATTCATTTCATGCTCCGATATTTTTACCTTAGCGATTGATTTTAAATCTAAAATTAAGGGAACTATCTAAACAGAAAAACGGATGTAAATTGAACTGATCTTTTAAGTTACATGTTTTCACGGATTGTAATTGTTCTTCACACAACAATGGATATTGTATTGCTAGTATAAAAAGTGAACGACGAACAACAAAATAGCGAGGGGAATATGACACACGATTTTAATAAACCACCCCATACCACCAGTACGGAAGAAACAACACAAAAAAAACGTATCCCTGTGTACATACTGATCTTAGTGGGTATCTTCTTAATCGCGTTATTGTTTTATATGTTTGCAGATATGAAACCTTCTGCTTCGGATGCACCGCCTGATCATCCTGCACCCAATGCACAAACTGCAACAGCCAATGATACGACTAGCGGTACACCGGGGGATGAAGCTGTTGCTAATGATTCAAATACTGCAACTGCGACAGATCATTGATGATAAATACATGAGTCAGATTTACATGATTGCAAGATCTGAACCTTAAGTATCTCATCAGAATGACACAAATAAAGCCTTGGTTATGCCAAGGCTTTTTTACATTCAATTGTGAGCTTTTGTTGGAGTTATGCATACTTTGGTTGATTAAAAAATACGCAAAAACTAAGGTGGAAAAGAAAGCTCAAGTTTAAAGCACCAATGCTGTGTGATATCGCGGCATACGTAAAAATGCACATAACAACAGATCATGTATAACAATGAGGGCGAACGTATGAATGATTATCTGGGTGGTCCGCGTGGCCGTTTTGATGCCATGTATTATTGGGAACAGTTTCACCCCATTTTAAGTGCAGTAGCAATTCTCCTGATTGGTTGGGTCATTGCTTTATTGATTGCTGCTGGCGTCAAAAAAGTTCTGCAACAATTAGGTACAAATCAAAAACTTTCAAATGCAACTGGGCACCGTTCCAATGTTGAAAATATAGTCTCCAGAGTAGTGTTCTGGATTATTTTGATCATTGCCGTCATTGGTGCGCTCAATGTGCTGAATTTGACCAGTGTCAGTGGCCCATTCAGTAATATGATTCAGCAGTTCTTGTTATTTATTCCACAGCTCTTGGCTGCGGTAGCTGTAGGTTTTATTGGTTGGATCGTGGCGAGTTTGGTCAAAGTCGGTTCAAAGAAACTGCTTGATAAAACCCAACTCGATGAAAAACTTAGTTCTGAGGTTGGTGTCAGCCCTATCAGTCAAAATATCAGTGAAATTGTATATTGGCTGATTTTGTTACTTTTCCTACCGATTGTTTTATCGATCTTGGGTTTGAATGGTCTCTTGTTCCCAATCCAAAATATGGTCACTGAAGTTGTTTCTTATCTTCCCAATATCTTTATTGCAGGTGTTATCGTCTTTGTGGGTTATATTTTGGCGAAGATTGTGCGAGGCATCGTGGAAGGCTTGGTGAACAGTTTAAGCCTGCAGCAGCAAGTCGAAAAAGTGGGCATGTTTAAAAACGCAAAACTTGCTCAAGTTTTGGGTAATTTCGTCTTTGCTATAGTCATCATCACGGCATTAATTGTGGCTTTCGAAGCACTTGGCATCGAGGCGATTTCTCAGCCTGCAACAGCCATGTTACATGAGATCATGTATGCGATACCGAACATCATTGCCGCAGGTTTAATCTTAATCTTGGCCTATGTGGTGTCACGCTTTGTAGCGCGTCTAGTTGTGGATGTGATCTCGAGTACTGGTGTCGATGCTGTACCAGAAAAATTAGACATTCAACGCTTTTTGGGCAAAACCAAAGTGTCGGATGTTGTCGGTTGCCTCATTGTATTTTTCACAATGTTGTTTGCGGTATCTGAAGCTGCTAACCGTTTAGGCTTTGAGCAAATCAGTGCCCTTATTGCTATGTTTATCCAGTTCGGTGCAAGTATTTTACTTGGTGCTGTAATCTTGGTGGTGGGTTTCTGGCTTGCCAATATTGTGGCAAATGTGGTGCAACGAGGGGAATATAACAGTTCACGTTGGTTAGGTAATTTGGTCCGTGTGCTGATTATGGGCTTGGTTGTAGCCATGGGCTTGCGTGCCATGGGTATTGCCGACTCGATCGTGAATTTGGCCTTTGGTTTAACTCTAGGTGCGGTTGCAGTTGCTTTCGCTTTGGCCTTTGGTTTAGGTGGTCGCAATCCGGCGGAACGATTGTTATCAGATCTTATCGATAAAGCGAAACGTGAAGCCAACGAACCGAATCCAGTACAGGAACAGGCGAAGGCAAAAACCACCTTTAATACGCCTACATCGTCTGTAGCGAGTCCAACGCCATCAACATCTGTGATGACTTCTGAAGTGAAAACCGATGATGGCTATCCAAACATTCAACAGGCTGCTCCCGGTGTCAGTGAAAAAGAAACGGCCACGCCAGATCAGTTGGATGTAAACCCAAGTGATCAACCACAAAATAATCCATTTGGATCGACAGGCGAGGCTGAAAATTCGGCACCTTTAACCCCGCCAAAACCAGATGATCCAAATTAAACTATTCTGTCTTTAAAAAAATCGGCCACGCTTAAGTGGTCGATTTTAATGCTTTATAAGGAATATTGTATGGCAAAAGCACCGAATAAATTTTTAGCCCCAGTGATTATTGCAGGGATCACGGTGGGTTTTTTGGCAAGCGCACGACGCTTTATTTTTGCAAAACCAAAACGCACTAATTTGGAGCAGGCAGAACAATCACCGCCAAAAAAGTGAAAAAATTATACCAATCAGTCCAAAAATAATGATTGAAATTTACTCGAAAATTGATATTTTAAGTAATAGTGATATATAGAATATTACTTAAAATATAAAAACTTAGGATTCATATTGCTGTCATGAATGACACTTATGATCCGTGCAAAGGAATGGCAAAATGGGGGTAATTTCAATGCTCAATACTTTAGTATCGACACTCAAACAAACCGCAAGCGTGCAACCACAACATATTTCAGTTGCCGTTGAAAAAATGGATATGACAATTCAACGAACTTCGTCGTCGTCAGTATCATTATTTAAAACCGACTATCTTGAATAAGTCAGATCGGGCAAGAAAAAGGGCTGAATGAATCAGCCCTTTTTTTATGCAGAGATCTTCTGCAGGTTATATTTAATTAATTCTATGTCGAGATCAGACGTATTCAGAAGCTGCATGTGCAGAAGCCCATGCCCATTGGAAATTGTATCCACCTAAATGACCCGTTACATCGAGCACTTCGCCAATAAAGTACAAGCCTTTCTGTTTTTTACTTTCCATGGTTTTTGATGAGACTTCAGTGGTATCCACACCACCGAGTGTAACTTCAGCAGTACGGTAACCTTCAGTGCCTGATGGCTTCACTTCAAAGCTTTCTAAACGGCTTGCAATAAGTTCTAGTTTTTCATCACTAATATTGCCAATGGCTAATTCAGCTTGTTCAGGCCAAATCAGATTTTGTAATTCTATAACTACACTTTTCGGTAAGTGTTCATTGAACAGTGTACGCAGTAACACTTTGGGTTGACTAGATTTCTTAGATTTGAGGAAATCTAAAACATCTAAAGCTGGAAGGAAATTGATATTAAAGCGTTGGCCGACATCCCAGTAGTTTGAAAGCTGCAATGAGCTTGGGCCACTTAAACCACGGTGAGTAAAGAGTAGAGCCTCAGTAAAACTGTTTAACTCATTCGATAACGTGGCTTCAACAGCATTGCCGCTCAAGCGTGTGGTGACTTCTTTAAAACTATCGGAGAAAGTGAAGGGTACTAAGCCAGCGCGAGTGGGGTAGACAGAATGACCAAATTGTTTGGCAATCTCATAGCCAATTCCTGAACCACCTAAAGTAGGAATAGAAAGACCACCAGTGGCAATAACCACCGATTCTGCTTCAAAATAGCCTAGATTGGTTGCCACTTGAAAGCCTTGTTCTGGCAAGGCATTGACTGCTTTTACTTCACAGTTGGTTTTAATATCCACCAAGCCTGTTTTGTCACATTCTGCCAATAGCATGGCGAGAATTTCTTTTGCACCATTTTGGGTAAATAACTGCCCATGTTTGCGCTCTTCGTACTCAATGCCATATTCGCAGACCATACCAATGAAGTCCCAGTTGGTATAGCGAGTTAATGCCGAAATAACAAAGTGCGGATTATGTGAAATATAATTTTCTGGTTCGACATACAAATTGGTGAAATTGCATTTACCGCCGCCAGACATTAGGATTTTTTTGCCAACTTTATTAGCTTTTTCAACCACCAAAACTTTGCGTCCACGCTGCGCCGCTTTATATGCCGTCATTAAGCCTGATGCACCAGCACCTAAAACAAGGACATCATATTGATTTTGCGACATGGTAAGTTTCCGCATGGAAGAAAGGACGCAGGATTATACGCTTTTTAGCGCTTCGGTTGAACCTTTCAAGCGACCTTGTAGGCCACCAGTATGGATCACTAAAACACGCTGATGGTTTGTAATCTGACCCCGCTCAATCATGCCGAAAATACCTCGCAGCATTTTAGCCGTATAAACCTGTTCTAATGGGATCGCATAGCGTTGTTCAAAGTCCTGCATAAACTCTAAAAGTTCCAGCGTTGTTTTGGCATAGCCACCACAGCAAAATTCATCACTGATGCTCCAATTGGTTTTCTGTGTCAACTGAGCAACATCGTCGCAAAGAAAATTGCCTTTGAGCGCTGAAAAACCTAGAACATGTTGATGTTCAGCACTGGCTTCAATCAAGCCCGTTATGGTTCCACCTGTACCGACTGCACAGCAGATGAGATCAAAATTTTGTTGATTTTCGTGATTTAAGATTTCCGTACAGCCACGGATAGCCAACGCATTGGTTCCACCTTCAGGAATGACATAATGTTCGGGATATTGCTGTCGTAATTGCGCTAAAGCGTCAGCTTGTTTCTGTTCACGATACTTTTGGCGTGAGACAAAACTGAGCTGCATACCAAACCGTTCGGCGGTGGCTAAAGTAGGATTTCGGGCTTGATGTTGTAATTCTTCCCCACGGATGATGCCTAGACTACCGAATCCAAATAAATGTGCAGCAAATGCAGTGGCTGCAATGTGATTTGAATAAGCACCACCAAAGCTAAGCACCTGTTTAAAGCCTAATTTCTGCGCCTCAATAAAATTATATTTGAGTTTATAAAATTTATTGCCTGATATTTGTGGGTGTACCAAGTCCAAACGCTTAATACACAAATCAACCCCTTGATATTGAATAGTCTGCTCAGGAATGGCGTGGGCGATAGATTCAAACATGTTGGTGATCGTTATCTTGGTGGTTAGAGTTCAAATAGGTAGGCATTGTAAAACGGGAGCTGCAGAAGATGAAACCCATGACATCTTGTTCAGTTCAACTCTGCTTATAGCACTTCACTGTCGATATCTGCTAACTAGCAACATCAACGGAGGTGACGACAGACATACCGGGTCTTAAGTTTTCTAAACCTTGTTGATTAGGATCAATCGCAATTTTTACGGCAATGCGTTGCACGACTTTGGTGAAATTTCCTGTGGCATTGTCAGGTTTCAATACACTAAATTCAGAACCAGCCGCAGGGGAGATTTGCTCAACTTTGCCGTAAAATTTTTGATGTTTCATGCCATCGACGCTGAACCACGCTTTTTGACCAATATGCATATCTGCAATTTGCGTTTCTTTAAAGTTGGCAGTCACCCAGCGCTGCTGTGGAATTAAATACATCAGTTGAGAGCCTGCCGCAACATATTGACCAATCCGTGGGCTGACTTCGCCAAGTTGACCATCCATAGGTGCCACAATCGTGCTGTAGTCTTTAGTGGTCACAGCCTGATCAAATTGTGCTTTGGCACTATTCACTTGCGCTTTAAGCCCTGTCGCTGCAACTTGTGCAGTTTTGAATGATTCTTTGGCAACTAGTAAATTGGCTTCTGCTTGATGAAGTTGGGCCAAACTATTTTTAGCGTCTGCAATCGCTTTATCTTGTTCTGATTTCGATGCAGCGCCAGTATTGCCGAGTTGTTGGTAGCGCGTCATTTGTGCAAGAGCTAATTCATAGGCCGCACGTGATTGGTCCACTTTCGCTTCGGCTGCCGTAATATCTGCTCTGCGTTGTTCAATGGCCTGGCTTTGATTGGCAAGCGAGTTCTGTGCTTGTTCCACCCCAGATTCAGCCTGTGTGACTTTTTGATCATAGGTCGTTGCATCGATATGCATAAGCACTTGACTTTTTTTCACATGATCAAAATCCGTCACCAAAACATCTTTCACATAACCATTAATTTGTGATGAAAGCACCGTGGTTTTGCCTTTGACATAGCTATTTTCAGTCGACTCGATACTGTTATGAAATGGACCAATCCGCCACGCCCATAAGATCAGCGCAATTCCCAACAAGAGGATGATCAACATAAAAATCAAGGTACGCTGCGGCGTAGAAATAAGCTTACTCGATGGCGCAGGCATAGCGGTTGCTGTTTGTGGTTGCTGCGGTGCTGCTTGCTCAGTGGGTTTATGGTCTTCGGTCATGTTGTTCTCAATATCGATTAGGTCATTTGGCGGTTGCTTATGTTGTGTAAGTCGGGAAAATTTTAACTACTATCCGTGCGTTGCTGTTGGCGTAATTGATATTTATTTTTGCCCATCAGCAATAAACCCCAAAGCAACAATAAAACGGCGAATATGCCATTTAAAAAAATCACATCGTTATAGGCTCGAACTTGGGCTTCTCGAGTGATGGTTTGATTAAGGCTACGTATGGCTTGTTGTTGGTCTAAATTGGGGTCTAAAGAATATTGATGCGCACTTTGCGCCAATTGTTGTAGGCGCTGTTCGACTATAGGGGAGGTTTTCGATAAATCATTATAAATCTGTGCCTGATAGGTTTGAGTACGCATTTGCTGATAGGTCGAAAAGAACGATGATCCGACCAGTCCCCCAAAGGTCTGTGTCGCAGAAAACAGCACGATAAACGTCACCATGTGCGATGGGCCTTTTTGCAAAGCACTGACAATGCCTGTAAGCAAAAGTGGGCCAATAAACATGCCACTAGCAAAGCCCACCAAAAACTGACTCCAATAAAAATCATGCGGTCGTACATCACTGGTCAGGTGGTAATCCAGTGCACAGGCAAAGAGCACGAGACCTGCTGCACCGAGCAGATGAAGCACAATTTTTTCTTTGGAAAAGGTCAGGGCACTAAACACTGTGCCTAAGACAATCCCAATCAGCACGACGGTATAAAAAGAAACGAATTGGTCGGGTCCCATGCCCATGGTTTTCAAAAAATTCACTGCCGCATAGCTTTGTTCAGACATGAGAAAGCGAATGGCAAAGGCACCAATAATAAAACTCACGGTAGACGATGTTCCGAGCCAGCGTGTGACAATAAGGGGGTTGACCCGAAAATGTTCATAGGTCAGACCAACAACTAAAAGAATCAAAGCGGCGATGAGTAAATAGGCCAACCATTCAGCTTCAAACCACCAAAGAATCGGGCCTTGAGTCAACACGATACATAGCAACGCAAAGCCGGGTGCCAATAATGCAAAGGTGAATAAATCTTGCTTTTCAAACACTTCGATACGTAGACTGCGTGGCAGTTTTAGAGAGACCACCATCGCCAAACAACATAAGGCTAGACCTAATTCAAAGGTGTAAAAAATAGACCAATCATTTACATCGACCAGATAGGGCGACATGATCCATGCCAGCGGTATCCCCAACTGCTGAAAGCCTAAAGCTAGATAAAGCCCACGACCAAAATGAGCACGTTTAAAGGCTTGCATGATGTAATACATCCCAAGCGAACTGAGTGGAGCTGCAAGTAAGCCACTGATCACCCGTGCAAAAATTGCCATTTCATAGGTATGGACAAATAAATGCAGCACCATCACCGCGATAAATAATACCAAGCCAATTTCTGAAAATAGCCTAAGTCCATATTGTTGGCGGGCTTTAAATAAGATCAGGTTAGAGCTGACATTGGCCATAACAAATGCCGCAGGGATCCATGCCGCTTCTGAAGGCGTTAATCCATATTCACCTTGTAGAAGGGGTAAATTTGCCGTGATAAATCCATTACTTAAACTCCCCGAGATCGCAACAAATAAACCGATAAAGAAGTATAAAAAACGCTTATAGGTGGGATGTGCAATGGCAGCCGGAGAGCCGGGCAAAGTCGGTTTTTCTTCGGGTGTCCAATCCGGAGCAGGTTCCAATAAACGCGGTGATTTGGACATGACGTGTTACCCGCAAATACCATGTAGTAAAAATTCCACGGCACGTTTGGCGAGTTTTTCCTGATCTGCCTCGGTATGGCCTTGCAAAGCTGCACGTAAAATGGAAGTGACCATGGCATAGTCTGCCGGTTTAAAGTCTGCTCGGCAGCGACCATTTTGAATGGCCTGATCAATCATCGGTTGCAAAATGGCATCACGTCGTTGGTATATTTCAACCATGGCAGGATCATCCCGATCGATCACACGCCAATATTCCATTAAAGCCGTGAGATAGGGAATATTATAAATATGGTCTTGAATGAGGCGAATAAATCCATCATCGAACTGTGCATAATTAAGCGCACGCTGTTCAAGTCGGTTCAAGGCAGCTTGCATTAAGGCGAGTACCAACTCACGACGGTCATTAAAATTACGATAAAACGTCGCACGTCCAACTTGAGCCTGATTGATGATGAGTTGTAAAGGCGCATTGATCCCGTGAATACGGAATACCTCAATCGCAGCTTCTAAAAGCACTTCTCGGTTTTGCGCAGCGAGTTGTTGACGTGTGGACATTATTCTTTGACATCATCATTCTAAATTTATCTAGCTATTAAACGGACAAAAGTGTCCGAAGTAAAATCGTATTCGATAGCAGTTTTGTAACTTGTCTTCTATGTGGTTATAAGAAAATGAATAAATTATTTATTTTAAAAAGAAAATATTTTTCTATCGGCATCAATCTGCATCCGCATTGGAAAGACCGCCGAGACATAATTCCTGACAATTGATCCTAAATCGGCAGATAAATAAGGTGAATATCTGCACAAAAATGCTATGCTGAATTTATAAGCAAGATAATTATAAAAATGGAGGGCATCCAATGAGCAAATTAAGTCGGGCTGTGCTGCCTATGCTGTGCCTGTGCAGTTTTTGGATGGTGGGTTGTGATACGACTGACGAATTGCATCGTCCTCAAAACGAACATCGCACCATGATCATTGGTGGTGTCCCTGTAAATGACCATGACTATAAATTACCCCGTGAGGATGTTGCACTCAATGAAGCCGCTGCGGATGACGACTAGCAGATAGATCCGTCAAAAATAGGGTGGACATACTGTCAGTACACGGTAGTGAGACGTGACATGTAAAGAGTCACAGATGCAGTGTGCTACGTCACATGTGTGAACATTTTGAAGTAGACGTCTTACTTCTGCAGTTTAGTTTGTTGGATTAAAGCCTTACAAACATTTAAAAAGGCTCTGTACTCGCCCAGTATGCCCGAACTGGAATGAACCGCGGTTCAATTGATTAAATCAGGTCAATCTATTAGGTCTATTTGCCAATTGGATGCCTGAATTTCTAAGTTATTTTGTCTAAGTTGCTGACTAATGCTATCGGCTTGTTTCTGTAAATCTGCCACTGCAATGGTTTTAATCCAACGGATTTCACTTGAGCTATAACGACCATTTTCACGGCGTGAGCTGTCAATCGCTTGTTGCAAGATACGATGCTGTTGGGTCAATAAATCACGTTCATTGAGGACCGAAAGCATGCAGCGTCCTGAACTGGTTTTAGCCTGTGCGTTGGTGGCGTGAATCTTTTCAATTAAGCCATAAAGTTCTGTATTTACAGCAAATGCTTCTTGAATTAAAGCATTTGGTTCTTCGCTGGGTGCATCACCTTCTTGAATGAGCACGTTGTTATTGATTCGTTGTTGCAGCGAGGCCAATTTAGTTTGTAAGTCACTGCGTAAAAGTAGGGCTTCGGCTAATTTCATTGTCTTGATATTAATTTGTACTTTTAGCGATCATGCGATGGATTAATGCGGTATTCAAGTTATTTATAGTGAAAAATTTGGTCAATTAAAATAAACACTGCAAATTATAGGGAGAAATTCAGAGATTCTATCTGTAAAATTGCCACGAATTTAAGTGAAAACGGTGTGACAGTGGAATCATTTTGGATATTAGGCTCGATTGCGGCAGCACTATTACTTGGTGCAATGAGCCCGGGGCCAACGTCAATTTATGTGGCGAAGAATTCCATTGCGATTTCACGTAAACACGGTTTATTTACCGCGCTTGGTACAGGTTTAGGCGCTGCAATATTTGGGCTATTAGCGGTATTGGGTTTGCAGGCATTTTTATTGGCTGTACCTTCTGCTTATTTGGCTTTAAAAATTTGTGGTGGTTTATATCTGCTTTGGATGGCATTTAAAATTATAAAACATGCCAAAGAACCCATCGAAGCAGGCGATGCGAGCAGTTCGGAAATGTCACTCCGTCGTGCATTTACCACTGGTTTAATTACCCAGTTGTCGAATCCGAAAATTGCAATTGTGTTAGCCAGTATTTTTACGGCACTTTTACCGAAAGAGATTCCAACGTATTTTTACTTTGTACTGCCAGTTTTGTGTTTCTTTATCGATGCAGGGTGGTGCTCATTGGTCGCTGTGGCTTTGTCAGCAGAAAAACCACGTAAAGTCTATTTGAAGTTTAAAGCGGGTTTTGATCGGGCAGCAGGGGCAGTGATGACAGTGCTTGGGTTAAAGCTGATTTTTGGGATGAAGTGATTGAACTTTGTCTTGTCCTGAAATAGATTGACAGTATTCCACTTCAAACCGAGTTAAGCAATTAGCTCGGTTTTAGTTTGCTCATACGTCTGATTCGGGGTGTTCATATTTAAACTTAAATGTGGTCTATAAC
>NZ_VOZT01000038.1:0-34175 GCF_013419625.1 Acinetobacter sp. YH12070
TCATTCGAGTCTAGACAAAATGACACCAAATGAGTTTTACTATGATCAGCTACCCCAACAAAACAAGGTGGCTTAACTAGAGCGGAATATCACTTATAAATACGCTTTTAGTTGTTCAAACAAGTGGAACCACCTCTGTTTGTAATGATATTTTATAAAATTCAATATTAGATCTGCAGAGAAAAACTTATCAAACTAAGTATTGGCTAGTCTTTTTCTTCGAAAAACTTATCAAACGAAGTATTAAGTTAATCTTTTTCTTCAACTTCTTCCTTAAACTCAAACAAATCATTCATCGTACAGTTAAAGTACTTACACAACTTATCGGCGACTGGTAATTCAATACGTACAGCACGGTCATAATACATACTTGTGAGCGTGTTGCGATTGATACCTGTTGCATGCACCACTTCACTTAATTTTAAAATTTTTCTATCGCCCATGAGGCTAGATAACTTACAAGTAATCATATTTAAATTAATTTACAAAAAATAACTTGCTGTGGGTTATTTGAAGTTGTTGACTGAGTAATACTTTGCTAAAATTAACCTACAGCAGGTTATTACAACTTATAGAAAGTATATTTTATCCATTTCAACTAAATTATAACTTTTTAAATATAAGGATTGAACCTGCATTAGATTATTTTGTGGAGATGACCGCCGTGTTACCAAATGAGTTATTGATCAGCCAGCAAGCTCGTGACTTAGGAAATCAATTAATTAAAGAAATGAACATCAATAGAAGTTATGGAATGGCTAATTTTCTTGGAGTAAATACTTGCTATGATAATCATCAGGCTGTACTTATTTGGACATTTCAACTGCTTGAAAGGGAACCTGCCTTAAATGAATTAGCAGAAATTAAAAAATATTTTCTTTTAATCTTTCCAGATAGTGTTTATCAATTAGCCTAAGTTGTTTTTAAAATTAATTTATTAAATAAAAAGCACTAAATCAAAGAAAGCTTTATTTAAAAATACCTATTAATTCAAAAACATACCATTTACTGAATATATGAAGCATAGGTTCCTGCTCTATCACTCACTCGTACTAAAATTACATCGCTCTTTTTACTGATACTAAACAATTTATGTCCACGCCACGTTCTGCGGCTTCGAGGGCTAGTTTTTGTTGAACCACTGAGAACAAGGACAACAAACTGCCTACTATATTTTCCCGGAGAGTGGTGTAGGAACTTTTTCATTATTGCTAATCATATCAGCGACAACATCAGCAACGAGCTCCTCTATTCCTGAGAATGCTTTAGACTGATCCGCATCAAGCCAAGACAATGATGGAAACTCAGCACATCATTCGTTTAAGACCTATTTTAATGACGGCACTGGTCGCAAGTTTAGGTTTTATTCCAATGGCGTTAAACACTGGAATTGGTGCAGAAGTACAACGACCACTAGCAACAGTTGTTATCGGCGGTATTGTATCTTCTACAATTTTAACTTTGTTTGTATTGCCTATTTTATATCAATGGGCGCATGGCTCTGAGAGTAGCAAACAGCAATCCGACGAAATTTAAAATCAAAAAAAGCAGCTTAATTACTAGGTTATGCCTAATTAAGCTGCTTTTAATATTGTATGCCCAACATTTTATTGATAAAGCTTACTGCGCTTCATCCCGACAATTTTCATTTAAAAACTCAAACTCTATCGTTGTATGCGATAAATGATAGGAAGATAATTTAGCTGCAACTTCTTGTTTAAGCCTAATTAATTCTTTAACGTCAAAGTTGTCACTCAGCTCAAGGTGCGCTGTTAAAACGTGACTTTCACCATCTAGTGACCAAAAGTGCATGTGGTGGATACCATTAACTTCAGGAAATTCCATTAGTGATAGTTTAATACGCTTTTGAGTCTCTTTATCGGGTGCAGCTTGAAGAAATAAAACGAGTGTTGATTTCAGGTTTTTGAAAACATTAAACAAGATGAACAGCGTGAACCCTATTGATAAAAGGGGATCTAATATCGGCAGTTCAGCGAACAACAGTACGATAGAGACTATAAGAACGGCAACCCATCCAAGTACATCTTCAAGAAGGTGCCATGTCAGCACTTTCTCATTTAATGTTTCACCCGCTTTTAATTTTAATACAGCATATCCGTTAACGGCAACGCCGAGTATCGCTAGCCCTAACATCCCCTCGACTACAGGCATTTCAGGATTGGACAGCTTTGGAATTGCTTCAAATAAAATCCAAATTGAGCCAATGATTAAAACAATACTGTTTATCAATGCGCCAAAGAGAGTAAGTCTACGATAACCATAACTAAACTTATCTGATGCTTCTTTATCTGAAAAACGACTTAAAATCCACGCAAAACCTATTGAAAGACTATCACCAAGATCGTGAACTGCATCTGCCATTATCGCCGTACTGTTAGTGAGCCAACCACCTATAAATTCGATAATAGTGAATGTCACATTAAGGAAAAATGCCCAACCAATACGGTCATCTTTACCATGTTGATGACTATGATTATGGTTGTGCATTTTGTACCTCTAGTACTTTTCTATTTCTTAGTTTTGATACATTCATATTAATCAAGTGACGTATCAAGCGTTGATATATCCAGCGTTTGAACCCCGACAAGTTAGTCCCTTTTTCGAGATAGAACTCATCAGGGGAATCATAAAGCCCAAAGTCATCATGAATACCTTCTTTTTGAATATAGGTATTTTCTCCACGCCAATCTGTATCTGGTGATGAAAAGCACTTTGTTGCAACACCATAACCACAAAAATCATCTTTTACAAACTGATAAGCGGCACCAATTTTGTTGAAGTTATCCAAGTTTTTCCACCTACGTTGATCGATCAAGGATTGGATATCTTTGTGTTCAAAATTAACGATATTCGTATTGTTTAAATATTTCTCAGTCATTTTTTATATATCCTTTTCGTTGCATACTTATACTATAGACTCTATAGTAACTATAGAGTCAAATGTCTGGGGGAAATTGATGAAAATAGGCGAATTGTCAAAAAAATCGGGCTGTTCAATACAAACGATTAGATATTATGAAAGAGAAGGATTACTGTTAAATCCAAATCGTTCAGAAGGTAATTTCAGGCTGTATGATAGCAAAGCACTTAAACAATTGGAATTCGTAAAGCATTGTCGCAGCCTAGATATATCACTCAATGATATTAAACGTCTTATCGAATTAAAAAATAAGCCAGAAGAAAGCTGCTCTAGCGTTAATGCATTAATTGATCAGCAACTTGCACTAGTGAATAAACGCATGAAAGAATTAAGGGCGCTTAAAGCTGAATTACAACAAATGGCTAGTGCTTGTGGTTCGAACAACCCAACATACTCATTATATTCTGCTGACCATGTAACACGGCAAGTATATTGTTTACTATCCATTTGAAACCCCATAATGTTTTAAGTCTATGTATAAAAGTACGATTTTCACTTAGCAGTACTTAAATAATCACCCCACCACTGCATCATTTCAGTCCGCTGGGCTAAATAGTCAGCGTGATTATAGCTGGCACGGGTACGGTTCTTATCAATATGTGAAAGTTGTGCCTCAATCCAGTTATCCTGGAACAAACCTGAGTCATTCAAAATGGTACTAAAAGTGGAACGTAGTCCATGAGAGGATAATTGATGTTTTCCATAGCCCATCTTACGTATAGCCATATTTAATGTATTAAAATGAATCGGTTGATTATGTTTCCGTGGGCTAGCAAAAATGTACTTTTCACCGTATGACCATTGCATGACGTCTTTTAAAATATCTAAAGCCTGATCTGAAAGTGGAACTAAGAAGTCGGGAATCTCATGGCCTAATATGACTTTTCGTCGAAACTGTTTAATATGCAAGGCAGGTATTTTCCAGACTTTTTCATTTAAATCAAAATGATGAGGCTCAGCCAATAACAATTCAGCCCCTCGCACGCCAGTATGTAATTTGAACAGCAGTGCTTTTTTAATAATCGGATGGGCATCCAATTTTTGTAATTTATACTTAAAATCAGATATATCCTCCGCTTTCAAATACGGATAATTTTTCTTGATTTTACTGTTAATGGCGATTTTATTTAAACCATGCGCGATGTTGAATTCACAATAACCCATCGCTACAGCGTAGTCATAAATTTGGTTCAAATAACTACAAGCTTTCTTGACAGGTTCTTTTACTTGGCGTCCCTCTATTTTTTTGATTACTGAAACCAGGTCATAACGCTTGATGTTTTGAAAAGGTAGATCCTGAAGGTCTGGATAAATATCTTGCTGTAAGCATCTTTCTGCTAACTGTAGTACACCACAGCGGGGTAGATCGTTGAAGGCATTTTTCAGTTTGAACTGTAACCACTCCTCCCCGACCTTACCAAAGGTGATGACATTAGAGGCAGTATCTTGTTCAAAACAGAAATCATTGTCTTTAAAGTCATCTCTGACTTGTCGTGCCTTTTTCAGCGATAAATCAGGATAACGACCTAACTGAATGCGTCGACGTTTTTTAGTTTGTGGATCTGTATAGCGATAGCACCAAGATTTTCTTCCACTCGGCTCAATCTTCAGGCTAAGCCCATCTTCATCGGATAAAAAACTGGTTTTTTCCTTACAATGAGCTTGGCGAACTTTAATTTCAGTAAGACTCATGGAATTTAAATGAAACCTAACAATGGGTTGATTGGATCAATTATATCAAAATAGAACGCTTTATGTATGATGCGTACACTACGCATCATATATATTTGTAATATATTGTTTTATATATTTAATATTTTAAGTATTTGTATTTTAGTAACCATTATAAGTACCACCTCTTCTTTAAGTTCCCAACAACTCACTTTTTCTGTCATCAATGTTAAATAAGTCTTGTGCTTTAAATTCTTAGATGACCTCCTCTACCCTTTATTATCATTTTTATAAAAGTAACTATATGTACTCATTAAAATTTGTAGAGCTCAAAAACAAAAAAGACCGCTATATAGCAGTCTTTTAACTTAATTAAATAATAATTAATTCATTTTCATCATAAGTGCATAAGCATCACGTTTGTTTTGACGCAATGATTCTATCTCGGACTTCGTCAGCTGTTTTACGAGAGTAATTAACTATAACTAAAAATATAGACAAATATTTGCATAAGTTCTCATTTTGTCTATGTCGATTCAGTAGTGGCAAGGTGGGTATTTATTAGAGATTTAAATGATTATCTTTTGTATTTTAGGTGAGTGTCTTGGTATATTAGCATCCATATCTATTGATTATCCAATCCCTTAACCTAGGCATGACTTTGTGAAATTAACACGCATCCACCATTGTAAAAACTTGAATGTGCAAAAGTACAAACAGCTTGAGAAACAAGCTGTTTTACTTGGTCGTATTCGTAGCGAGGTGTGGGCTAAATATGGTGCTATTTCAGGTTTGAATATCAGTGACAGAGCTATTCGTGATGCGTGGATGAAAGAAAGTCGTGACTTTGGTGTTTCTGCAAATGCGTGGAAAGAAACGCTACGTGATTGCATAGGTGATATTAAAGCCTATCGAGAAGCATCAAAAGACAAAGTAAAGCAGGCGATCCGAAAACGCACCTCCTGTAATAATGAACAAAAAAGACTATACACCTTGCTTAAAAAAGATGAATGGATGACTGATAATTTCCTCCATCGTCAAATGCGTAATCACTTTAAGCATGGTGTTAATCACACACATAATCAAATTATTGTTCGTGCGGATATGTGTAAAACCTTTGAGTTAAATGGTCAATGTTGGCTTAAAGTACCAAGCCTAATCCCTCGACAAACCATTAAAATCCCATTAAATACGACTGTTGATTTTGCGCCACAAGGCACACTTAGAATCATTCTAAAAAACGGTAATGTTGAAGTTCACTCAACTTATGATGCAGTTGAAACACAGGATTGTGGTCAGGAAACCGTAGGTGTTGATAAAGGGTACTCAGAAGCTTTTGTGGACTCTGATGGCGATGTATATGGGAGTGGTCTAGGCAAGCTGATCTCAAGTGAATCAGATTATTTAAATCAAAAGTACAAGCACAGAAACAAGCTCAGAGCGATTGCTAAAGCTAAACCACACAAGAAACAGAAAATTGAGTTAAATAATCTAGGTCGAAAAAAACTAGATAAGCGACAAGATACTCAAAAAGCAAAGCTCAAAACATTAATATTTACAGCAACTCACAAGTTGGTTGATAAAGCCAAAGTGATTGTTGCGGAAGATTTAACATCCCCAATTCAAAGTAAACGCAACTATGGCAAAAACACCAATAGACGCTTAAATACATGGGCTAAAGGTTTGTTAGCTAATGCCCTAACTTCTATATCTCACCGTAGAGGTTCTACGGTGCATCTAGTCAATTCTGCATATACTTCGCAAAGTGATTCTTTCTTGCATGGCCTTTTAATAGGTACACGTAAGGGAGATCGTTTTCACCGTTTCAATGGGGAAGTTGTGCAAGCTGATTGGAATGCTGCGAGAAACGTGCTTGCAAGATTAAACGACAATGAGATAAGTCGTTATACGCCTTACAAAACTGTAAAGCGTATATTGCAAGAACGGACTGACCGCTACAAGTCGGAACTGACCGACTCAGGCTCTAGTTACACGCTTGGCAACAAGACATTAACAGAGTGCGAATTAGTCCTTGAGTATGTTTGAATACATTTTAAGGAACAGTAGGATAAAAACATGCACTTATTTAAATTAACTGACGAACAACTCGCACAAATTCTTATCCCGAAACGATTTGTACCACCTACTCCACCTGAACATGAAGGCAAGAATATGGTCTATGTATTTGATAGTGAGGATAAGTTTGAACTGACTTATGATGAGCTGGTGGAAATCATTAGCAAAGCTAGAATGGCTGGTCCGAAGTTGATACCTGTCTTAGGCACCGTGAATTAAATTGTGCAGTGTTCGCACGCCACTTGAAACATAACTTGATTGGAAATGAATTTGGGCTGAGAAAAATTCAGTTCAAATTTAACCTGACGGGCACACTAAAAAATGGGTAATTGTCAGATCGAGTTTGGACTACAACACTTTAGCTCATCGATTTACCATACCGCTAATCTTCACACCATTTTCGTAAATCCAGCGATCAAACTGTGATACTACATTCCGCTTATTAATCCAAGTCAGCATGGTGCTTTTCATAAAGGCAGTTTACTTATAAACAGGGAAATTTCTAAACAATTCCCCTTTAACATGCTTAGGCTATTTGATCCAGAGTTCATCTTTTTGCATCATTTTTAACATTAAATTAAATATAACCAGCGGAGTAACATTTTTTTTGTTAGAGCCGACAACTCTTTGAAAACTAAATTTAACGGTTCGCTCAGGAGCATCCAAATTAACTGGGTAGTTTTGTTTTTCTAAATACAGATGATCTCCTAACATTGGCTCTATACCAGTAATAAAATTAACAATTTGTTGCTCATCACCTTTCATTCGGCATTGAAAATGTAGAAAATTCTTACGCAGTTTTCCAAATAATAATAATATTTTAAGCGCCTTAACCATGTTCTTTTCTTTCAGTGCATCTTGCTGCCTATCATCTTTATAATGAAAATCAAGGAGAGGAATTATTTCATCTGGACGAGTCAGTTTTTTAGCCTTTTCGTAAAGTTCATCAAACCAACTCTCTTCTAAATTCTTACTATAAACATAATTCGTTTTTAAATTAAATTTTTGGCGATCCATCCATTTAGTGCTCATCCATTGACATCGTTGCATCCATTCTTGAGCTTGGGTATCTTCGCTTAATCGACCTTCTCTAAAACTTATCAAACGTTGAAAAGGTGTCAGAGTACTCTTCTCTATACTAAACTTCTTTTCTTGTCGGCCAGCCATCGTAACTGGCTGTGTTTGCTGATAAGAATTAAACCATTTCTGCTGCTGAGTATAACGATTTAGGTTTATGTAGTCTGTACTTGACTTCACTGGACTAAAACACTGTTCTAATACTTTTTTTGAAATGATACACGGCGAATTATAAATTCGATCGACTGCTAATAAATCCAAAACATGAAGGTAATTTGAAGCCGTTTGCTCAATACTGCTATGCCCCATCCAAGAGGCGAGCACCTGCCATTTATGTTGAATAATCTCTTCTTGAGCACGTGCTTTCATACCAAACAATAAATCCCTCATCTTTTTTGCTTTTACCCAAGGACAATCTGTGTAGGTCTTGATCATTTCTTTTGAACCGAGCAAAGTTATTGCTAGATAGTTAGCAGCACTGTGGCGTAATGTATGAAAACTAAAGCCATGATGCATACCTAATATTTGACTAAACAAATCTACTGTAATTTTGCTGATACATTGATCAGTTAATACACGATGATTCACACTAAAAAGTAGATCATCCTGCTGATTAACCAAATATTGCTCATAACGATGTTGTATGTAACGTTGTACTACTAAAAACTCATGTTCTGACAATGCAATTTTCAATGGTATTTGACGATTCGCACTTCGCGTTTTCAGACGGCGATATGAATTGTCTTGGATATGAAGCGTGATATTATTAAAAACTGTATTTTCTTTTTCTTTATAAAGTAGCTCTGGGCAAATAATATCTTGTATTTTAAGACAACGAACTTCATTTAATCGAAGTCCAGTTCTATAACTTAGTAAATACATCAGCTTTAAACAACTCAGATGATCGACCCACTCTGATGCCGTTGGCTCTTGACTTAAATTTTCTAGTTTTTCCAATAATTTGCCAAATAGCAAAGGACTCACTAGCCGTGCATTGCAAATTTGTAAATGCTTAAAACTTGAATTCTGTAACACCAATACCCCTGGAGCATCATAATTCTCTATACAGAATTGATGAAAATCTTTTAGGCGACCAAAACGGTATTCTGCGCTTTGGTGCATCTTACGAGAGGTTTTTCCTTTCACCGAATCTCGTTGAACTGCTTTTTCATCACGTTCACTGCTGTATTTCAATAGCTGCCGATATAAATCCTCATAGTCATCTATGGATTGTTGCTTTAAATCTAATTTATTGAGCCAAATCTCAAATATAAATTCTTTGCCAAACGATCCTAAGTAGCTTTCAATAGTTGATAATTGAAGCCCTCGTTTTTTTAAATGCATTAACCAGTGAATTAAGCGTAGTTGAGCATCAATTAAAGACTTTTCCTCCGTATTAGCATCAACTATCTTCTCCTCTAACACCCTTCTAGTTTCTTGCCAAAAACGTAGCGTGCGTTCTTCTTTATTCCTCTTTTTATCTAAACGCTCAACTTTTTGACCTTTACGTTTCTTTTGACCAAACAACATCAACTCATACGGAATCGTTTGTAATTTGCTTTGAACAGTCGGAACTTCAGGAAGTAACTGCTCTTGTTCAAAATGAATAGGGCGATTATCTGGTTCTGTGACTTGATTGTAATCATTATTCCACAGCAATCTAAATTCGGATGGCCTTAAAGCAACAGTATTAATCTCTTGCTGAAGCACATTACTCAAAAATATATCTATGCTGAGGTTTGGATTAAATTCGAGTACCATTTGCACATCATTAAATGCACGAAATCCACGGCGTTTAATTTGATATTGCAGATCCCCAAGACTTTTTTTCCTGCCTATCTTACTCAAGCTTTCTAAAATACAATCTTCAACTGAATGTTGCAGACAAAATTCTTTCTGAGCAGCTTTCAACTTTTTTAAATATTGCAAAATGAACTGCGCATATGGGTTAAAAAAAACATGTTTCCATTGGTACAACTTTCCCTGTTCTACATCGTTGCCATATTGAGAGTTTTCAACACGATAATGTAGTAACAATGGATTAGTGATTTTTTTGTAGTCCGAATGGTATAACCGAAAACAATTCAGATCTGTACCAAGCTCAATGGCCTCCTGCAATTGCTTCTGAATAGCAATCAAATGCTGTTCATCTGCACAGCCTGAAATATATATAAAACTTAAGCATAAATTTCCCCATAAGTACTTTGGTTCATTCCAATATTCAAATGAATCTTGCCAATACTGCCTTAATTCCTTAAGTACATGGATATGTAGATGCCCCTGTTCTAACCGTGACTCTGTACTCTCAATTTTTCTAGGCAGTACGATCCGTTTAGTATGTGGATTTAGCTTAATTCTGTATGATTTTTTATCTACATTCTGGTTGAATTGCTTCCTTCTTTTATTAAATTCATCTTCAGTAAATTGCATCAGTTTTGATTGTTCGTCTCGGCTCAACTTTTGACTCAAACAATCAACACTATCTTTAATGTCATGCCATTTTTCAGCGATCTGCTGATCAAGTTTTTGCTGCATTTCTTTCGTCAATACTTCAGGTGGAGAAGGCTGTCTATCTAGCGACTTTTTCACCATTTTATGAATATCAACAAATAGATCATCTAGTTGTGGTTTTATTAGTTCTTTGATTTTTTGCATACAACTATTTTCGCTCTAAGTGTTTAATCGATAAAGATTTGACATTATCTTGCAATTGCTGGCGGGCTTGCTGTACATAGACATTCGGGATAAGTGAAGAATGCGGATGAAAAGCCTCTCGGTCACGTTGGTCATGACCATACAGGGCCTGAATTAAGTGAAAAGCTAATGCTGGTTTACCCTCTTGCTGCTCATGCATCAAAAAGTTCATGTCAAAATGACGTAACCAATTCGAATACATATTCTTTGGAAAGACTCCTTGCATATATGAATTCACCCATTTTCTCGATAAAGGGATTAACTTAATTTTCCTGCTCTGCCATTCTTTGACAGTTATCGGCAAGATATCTTTACTAAAAATGACCTTACCAAAAAGATCATTTACAGTTATCTTCTTCTTTGCAAAGACTTGTCTAAAAAATGAACCGTACGCTTCAATAATTTGTTCTAAAAAGGCAGTGTAATTTTGCAGTGTTTTTATGAAAAAATCAGATAAAGGGATAAAACGACCATCTTTTCTTGCTTTACTATTTTTTTTATCATTCACATATAAAAGCTTGAGCTCAACACAATAATCATCCAAATTCCCCAACAGGTTTTTTTTAGGCCGACTTGCCAAACTCAACAAACTGATATGCCACATCCAACACGCATATGCATTAAGTTGATTAATAATGTGCTTATCTTCTTGGATGTTTTCGTGACAATGTCTATGTAAAATATGGAATTGCTCTTTCACAAAATTGGGTTCAAGTGCCAGTTGGCTCCCTATCCTTCCTATAGATAATGCAGATTGCACTTTGAATTGTTGTTGCAATATTTTTAGTTCAGCCGTGTCTTCAGTAAAATGTGTGGAATGTGGTGTAAGTGCTTTTTCTAAAAAGGCTAGATATGTGCTACTGAGTTGAGTTTTCGGTAGCCCGCCATAATAGATACCAGGCATGTGATGCTGACTATCCCGCCCAGCAATTACATGAGCAAGATATTCATTATATGTTTCATAATATATATGAAAATATAATTGAGCCTGCAGTTTTTCTACAGTGATCGAACCTACAAACCGATTATCAAGCCAATTCTTAAGTTTCGTATTAATGTGTGTTGATGAAATTAGTGGATTCGATGCTTGTTCTATATAGTCAAACCAAGCAGAAGGTAAATGTAGTTGATGTGTCATCACTTCATTCCACCGCACATGATTTAAGCTCTTAATCTTCTGCTCTGTAATTTTAAGATTTAATTTGAGTAAATATTCGCGACGTCTACTTGAACCATTCTGGATCAAAATTCCATCTTGAATAAGCTCGTTAAAATCCATCAGTGCGACGGGTGATAATCCCGTCAAAAGTGACAATAAACATGCTGCAGCGATTGCAGCATCCCTCCAGTGCCCGGATAACTCGGTTCTCAACACATAAACAATTTGCTTCAGTATATCTGGCGCCAAATAATGTGGATTTGTAACAAAAGGAGCATGACGGCGCTGGCGATGCCGCATTAGATGCGTCGCATTATCGCTGAGTATATAATTTAAATTTTTAGACTTTTCATCTTCTGAATAAAACTCCATTTCAGGATCTAATAGATCAACTTCACCCTCTTCATCTTTGTGAAGAGCGGCATCATAAATACTAATCTTTGCGTTATGTCCAATATCTACTTGCTTACCCGTTTTAATTTCACGAAATTTTTTGAGTTCATTTTTCGTCGGCCATTGCAAAACTTTGCTTTTTTTTGACTTACGCTGACGATGAACTACACGACGATCATCTAGTCTTTTAAAAATTATTAATAGAGCCGATAAATACTCTATGACTTGTACTTGTTCGAAATCTTTAATATTAAAAAGTTGATTACGATCCTCTTTTTTCAAATTACGTTCGTACGTGACATAACAATTTAGCAGCTTACTACATTCATGAAATAATTCAGCATGATTAGAATCCAGCACATATCGTGAGACATAGCGTAATAGGTCACAAACATGTTTTTGCTTATTCTCAGCTTTATCAATTTTTGCAAATTCTTGATACTGCCGATATGTTAAAAAACTCGCTTGTAGAATCAAATAACGTTGCGATGACAGCTCTTGTGTATTACTAGAATCTGGACATGCAAAAAAACTCACAGCAGCTAAAAAAGAATACTTACCGATCTGTCTGGAGCCTGATATATAGCTATAAATTTGTTGTGCTAATTTGTATAGAGCGTAGACATCTTTATACAAATCATCTGATAGATCGACAAATTGTGTATTTACAATATCATCACGTAATAGACAATAATCTTGTTGATATTTTTCTGCTAAATCTAAGAATTGCTCTTGTGTTTCAATGTTTGGCATATTCATTTTCGCTTAATATTTTTATCACGTTGCATTGTTTAAATTCATTGTGATCAGAACGATTTGGTAAAAGTTGATCCTTTATTGAATTCTTTGTTAGCTTAAAAAATCTTGCAAAAAATTTAGCATCCAGTTCTTTCTGAGCTTTTCTTTCAAAGCACAAGTGTTGTTGTGATTTTTCGATAAAATCATCAAGATTATGTATCAACTGTAAGATTGCAACATAATTAGAATGCACACGTAAGCCTGGCTCCGTTTGCATCAATAGCAAGATTTTTTGCCAAATTTTCACATAGATTATTTTGAACTTTGCTTGTACTACTACTTTCTGACTCTGTTTAATCTTTTTGATTTTCAGTAGTTCTGAGTTAATTTTTACTATCTCAAGTTGAACATTTTTTCGGTCAAAGCAAAAGGGCATGATAAATTGCCCCATAAAAATTTCTATATTTTTTACCAAATAGTCAAATCTTAACATTTTTATCGATTTAAAAAATGAGCATATCTTTGTATATGAAACTTCATTTAATTTATCAACTAAATTTTCTCAAAATTACAATTCTCAACAAATACATACGGTTTGCTTATCTATGACGGTCTAAATTTTAAGAATTCTTCCACTTTTTTTTAGTTTTCTGTTATTACATGAAACAATACCGTTGTATTACATTTTAGAAATGCTGTGTATGCAGCATTGATCAAAAAGATTCTCTGCTATACTTACTTCACGTGTAGCATCAATGGAGTTTCGAAATGCTCAGAACCACTGAACAGAAAAGAAAATATATTCAAGCGACACGTTCGCAAAACTATCAAGCCAGCCTAAAGCTTGAAGGCATTACAACGACAGCTCAAACAACTCAACAAAGTAAAGCTGAAATCTTGCAAAAATATAAGAAGTATTCGCAACCCGAATCTTAGTCAGGTGCATGTATGGATAAATATGGGGAAATGGGTGACAGCCTGTATTGTTACCCTGGCACAAATATCCTAAAGAACAAACTCAATATTCGTGATGAACAAATTTTAGAACAAGCTGAACTAGAACTGTCTGGATTGGCAAGTAACTTAATTGAATATGCTGAACCACCTTACGACTTACAATACTTAAAATCAATTCATGCGCAGCTCTTTGGCGACTTATACGACTGGGCAGGAAAGTTAAGACAAATCGATATTTCCAAAGGTGACACCCGTTTTTGTAATTTTTCCCGTATTGAAATTGAAACCAATAAACTACTCAAACCGCTTCAAGAAAAAAAATACTTTCAAGGCTTAGCACCACAACAACTGATTCCTCAACTTGCCGACTTGTATTGTGAGCTTAATGTCATACACCCATTCCGTGAAGGTAATGGACGTACACAACGGATTTTCTTTGAGCATCTGATTGCTCATTGTGGTTATGGTATTGATTGGTCTCGCATTGACTCTCAACAACAATGGATTCAAGCCAATATTGAAGGTTTTTATGGTAATTTAAATCCATTAATTAAGATTTTTGAAATATGCTTTATTCAAAATACCTAAAATTTAAGTAGTCGAAGCCCACAATCCTTAATGAGCCATCATCTTTGCTTCAATCCACTGATTAATTTCCCAAATAAACCAACAATCACGATTCTTAGAAATCTTAATACTCTTCGGGTAATTTAGGATCGTAATATTCAGATTACTTATCCAGAATTGAATAGATCGTTAACTTAGATAGACTTTTAAGCAATGTAACTTGCCGCATGTTTATCAACATATGTCTCAAAAAAGTCTGCCCATACATAGATTTATGGTGTTTAGTGCTTAAATTTCAGATTAATCTTCGTCTGATGACCTGAATGGATGTTACAGATTACATGCAGGTGAATTACTCTGTGGCTGTATCATGGCTTTTGTGCAATCCAATCCATTTGATCCGAATGTTCTCTTTTGCAATAAAGCAGCCTCTTCTGCTTTTCCTGAACCAACGAACTATGTCATTGATTTGATTCAACCGACAACAGTGATGCTGAATCAAATCTCCAAAGAAGGGATTAAATGCAAGAAATGTG
Organism: Acinetobacter sp. YH12070; assembly: GCF_013419625.1. Taxonomy (NCBI): domain Bacteria; kingdom Pseudomonadati; phylum Pseudomonadota; class Gammaproteobacteria; order Moraxellales; family Moraxellaceae; genus Acinetobacter; species Acinetobacter sp. YH12070. Next base: position 14,810 of record NZ_VOZT01000038.1, read on the forward strand.
GTAAGAAAAAGATAGGGGATGGAAGTTATTATCCGTCTAATTGGAACCAGCCCATGAGTCGAGATCAGTTGAGTAAGAATCATTTTAAATGAATAAGAGAAGGATGGCTTACCTCACTTCTCCGAATAACAATGCTATGCTTTTCAACCAAGGTTATAAATTGGCAACTACATTTCATTCTTCTTCATGCTGGTCCTATAGCCTGTAGACAATTACTACATCATTTGCATTCAATGCTCAATACAGCCTGTCAGCAGAACCGCAGCGATACTTTTTTTCGTGCATACATGTAGTGTTTAAATCCATTCATTTTTCAATGATCCTCTGCCGTTTATCACATTTATGGTCGATCTTTAACCTTGTGAAAAATGCACATACCGATCCCTTCAAACTGTCAAATTTATGTATGCATGACATTTAAAGAAAATTATCTGATCAATTTTTTTAGGTAAAATTCATCAAGAAAAAAGTTATTATTATTCATAACATCACCAATAACCACATAAAAACAATAATTTAATAAATTATTCTTCCAATTTTTTTATATTTAGTGTTATTACCTCTAAATCCATGTTTACCACCTTCTATTACATAAGTAATTTAGAAGTATCCACGATATAAATTGCTTGCCCTCACACCTCTCCCCTCTCACGCCCAAAAAATTTATACTGAAAGGCAGATTAAGCCCGTTCGAGTTACATATAGCCGCATGCTATATTGAAAGCATTAAGAAAATATCCTCAATATTTATAGGATTTTTAAAGTATGAACTAATTTTCGAAGAACCCTTTCTAAGTAATGTGACCTATTAGGAAAAATGAAAATACTGAAATCTCCGTATCAACAATCAGTCAAAGTACATCCTGATGATTTTCTGTAACCGATACCCAAGGACTATACCTACCCTTCTGATGTGCTGTGCAACAAAGCCCTCCTTAGCCACACTATAGCTATAGATTAATTCCATTATTTTGTGATTTAATTAAATTATTCATTCTTAAGACCCAATTTAATGGATTTATATTTCACTAAACCAGAAGAAGTTGTGACTCTTTTAGGTGAGCGTTTACGTAAGCAACGACTCTTTCTGGAGATGTCTCAAGCTGAGGTAGCAGCACGCGCTGGTGTCGGCGTGAATACAGTTTCGAATCTTGAAGCGGGACGAAATGTATCTGTTGAAAATTTAGTCCGTATTGCAATGGTCTTGGGTCGATTAAACGAACTTCAGGAACTATTTAAACCTCAGCTTAACAGTGTGAATGACATTCTTCGCTATGAGAGTCAAAGTAAGCGCCACCGTATTAAGAGGAAGGGATAATGCTCAATAGACTTAATGTTTATTACAACGGTTGGGGCGAATCATGGTTATGGGGAACGCTGATTAGTTCAACAGCCACGACAGGTAGACCCACCATTGCTTTTGAATATAGTCCAGAAGCAATACAGCAAGGTGTTGAGCTCTCTTCTTACTTGCTGCCTTTAAAAGGTCTACCATTCAGACAAGGTTTTCCTACTCATCAAATGGGACTCCCAGGTCCAGTCTATGACGCTTTACCAGATGGTTGGGGCATGATGTTGATGGATCGATATTTCAAAAAAATTGGCTTAAATTCAGCACGAATTGGACCTTTGGAGCGTCTGACCTATATTAGTAGTCACGCAATGGGTGCCCTCTCCTTTGAACCTTGTGTTGCTGACATGCAAACCTCAGAAAATATCCCTTTACAACAACTGGCCCAGGAAGTTCAAGAAGTACTCAAAGGTGAAGGTGGTGAATTTCTACAGCATTTATTGGTCATGGGTGGCTCCCCTCAAGGTGCCAGACCAAAAGCGTTGGTTTACCGAGATCCTGTCAATTTAGAGTTTTCGACTCAAGATTCTGATCAACATGAAGCCTGGCTGATTAAGTTTCCTGCTCAGCAAGAGCATCCTGAAGTCTGCGCCATTGAAGCCGTCTATGCAGAATGTTTGCGACTTTGTGCAATTGAGACTCCAGATACCCATTTCTTTAATTTGCCCAATGGTTTAACGGCTTTTGCTTCTAAACGATTCGATCGTCAAAATGGTATGCGGATTCCAATGCAGAGTTTGGCTGCATATACAGGAGCAGACTATAAAGTTCCAGGTAGCCTAGACTATCGCAATTTTCTCCGGGCAACCTTGATGTGTACGCAAGATGTACGAGAAAGATTGCATGCTTTTAAACGTGCTGTGTTTAATGTGCTTTTCAATAATCGGGATGACCATACTAAGAACTTTTCATTTCTCATGGAGAAAAATGGTCAATGGAAATTGGCTCCAGCCTATGATGTGACCTTCTGCGAGGGTCCAGGTGGTTATCATCAAATGGACATTATGGGAGAAGCGCTCAATATTTCCCGAAATGACATACATAAACTCGGTACTTCAGAAGCTAATCTGACTACTCTAGAAGTCGATGAGATCATCTTGACCATGCGTGAAATTGCACTTCAATTTAGTCAAATTGCGCAGCGCCTGTATCCCCATCAAATTCGAGAATCTACCCTACAGATGATTCAATCACGGATTCAACAGAATATTGATTTTTTAACTGAAACCTAAGCGTAAATATAAACTAAGCGCCAACCATCAACTGCAAATAGACTTTGATATAGTTAGTCGCTACATAATCTGTAGAACCTGTGAATTAGCTCTCTTTATAATCACGAATATTAGATGGATCACCGCCAAGATATATTCTGCAAACGTGAAATCACTACATCCAGATCGAAAATCACTAAGAAAAAACTGTCACCAAAAAAAGGTCTGCACTATGGATAGATGCAGACCAAACTCTGGATAACTACCAGCACGAGAAATATGTCGCAATTTTGCATAGACATGAATTTGATAAAATCAGCCCAGAAAGCCAGAAATTCATAAAAACTATTTCATCAATCCCCTATAACTTAATCACGTTCATGGTCGATCTTAAATCTTGTGAAAAGTACTCATGCTGACCTAGCCAAACTGTAAAACTCATGTATTCATAGCCTTTAAATGAATCTTTCAATCGGTATATTTAAGGTAAAAACTAGTAATCAGAAGTTATTATCACCCCCATATAAAACAAGGATCAACTTAAAAACAATAACTTAGTAAATTATTCTTCCATTTTTTTTATATTTAGTGTTATTTACTGTAGTCATTAGAACACTCTTCTTTGGAATACTCTGAAGAAAACTGTAAGGTTGTAAACAGACCAAGTTACAGCGAGTAACTGATTCAGAAAAAGGCTGGTTGTATGGTGAAAGTTTAGAGTTACTGTTCTAATGTTTTAAACAAATGTTTTGTTAAAAAGGAGCAACATATGAAATTTCACATCGCTAATATGACTTGTGGTGGTTGTGCACGCGGCATTACTACCGCAATTAAAGAGCTCGACTCGAATGCCTCACTCGATATTGATTTACAAAACCGTATTATTGAAATCAACACAACGGTGAGTCAGGATCAAGTCATTGCCACTCTCAGTGAGCGTGGATTTACAGCTGATCCTGCTTAATCTCTGTTAGAGTAACAGTGGGAATTCCTTACCACTTTTACTCTCTTATTTTCCTCATCGTACAGATAAAACCTGTACTTGCTTGAAATAAAAGTAATCCCTGAATTCCACCTAATCTTGGTTCGAGCTGATCTTCGCATATAGAACTCAGCATATCTAAATGATAGAGATCGTATATGAGTACCGAAATGACTGATACGCCACACTACAGTGAAACATTAGAGATTGAGGGGATGACATGTGCTTCTTGTGTAGGCCGTGTGGAAAAAGCTTTAAAATCTGTTGAGGGTGTTGAATCGGCTCATGTAAATCTGGCTACCGAAAAAGCAGTCATTTATGCGCATCAACCACTTGATCGCGCTACTTTAATTAAAGCCGTAGAAAAAGCAGGCTACGAAGGGCTTTGTTGCATAAATATGTAAGCATCTGATTTAAATAAATTTAATTTTGGATCAAAAAACAATCAAAACTTTTAAAATCATATAGTTATGAAATCTTTGTGCAACAAAGCCCTGAATCCATAAGAGTTCCGATCAGCGGTGGTCTCCGCGATGGGTTCCAAAGCCAGCAGATGGAGCGCCTGCATGGCCCGGCATTTCATCGTGGGTATCCCGAGAGGTCTCATCTTGCCATTTTTCTTCGGAATAAGGACTCTCCGAAGCGGAAGGGGCGTGTAACCTCGCCTCTTCAACGACATCATCGCACCGGTCTTGGCCTTGGGTGTATTCCAAGTCACCTTGTCGACCCCAGCCGTGTTTTTGCCTTTGTTTTCAGACACTCGTTTTACGGCCAATGCTTTGCCACTAAACGAGTGAGTCAGCAGCCATTGCAGAGCTTTCGCCTTGTTATACCTGCCGTCTTGTACCGCCTTCACAATACGCGCTTGCAGCCCTCTGACATGACGCTGTACAGCAATCCAATCGATGCTGTCCCACGATGTGCTGGAAGGCGCACACGCTGATACTGCTGCGTTCATTTGCTCTCCCTCCATTAAAAGGGTTCTACACACTCTCTTGTGATGAGAGACCATAAGGACGTCAGCCCGCTTTCGCGTGAGGTAATGTTTCAACCTCTATCCAACCCATTACAGACTGGCATTCGCTTTTTCCTCGTTCCTTCGCCCGCATCACCATGGGCAGTTTTTGCAAACTGCTTTCCCAATGGGGGTAATACGGGATTTCCACGTTCCGCTTACTGAAGTACATCGGCTTAGGTGCCTGCTATCGACCGGGAGGCGTATGGGTCACGAATGCGTAGTCGAAAGACGCAATTCCCACCTCCATTACCGTTTTGGTTCGAGCGTATCAGCCATTTCCGCTCGTTCAACTTAACGATCGTTACGCAGATTCACATGTGTTCACCATACCGATTATCTAGCCCTTGTCCGGCTATGGCTGCCAGAAGGGTACGCCTCTCACGATTGATACCCCGCACCTTGCGGTGCCTCGTTACATTGTCGAAGGCGCTCTTTATTCAGCCTTCTAGATTCACCCGGTGACACGGGTGGTTCCCGCAGGGGGAACAACTTCATTAAGCGACTTCGTGTCGCACCTCGACCCAATTATTGCAAATCGGTAGATTGCCATCATCCAGATAGCGGCTTAAAGCTGGCCAACGCTTCAGAGTGTAATTGATGGCCTTGGCGGTGGGAGAACTCGATGGCACTGTCAGATGATGTTGGTTGAGCCATTCATATAGTTGTTGCATCACTGGTTGACTATGCTGTTGTCGGTATTCGCGGCGGTCTTCCGCTGTACCATCGGTCTTTTTCCTGAGCTCTGCTTCTATCGCATACAGTTTCTGAATCAGCACTAATGCCTGTTCAGCGACCTGACTTTTCCCAGTTACATGCAGTTCATGGAATTTACGACGTGCATGCGCCATGCAGCCCACCTCAATGACATCGCCTGATTTAAAGCGTGCTTTATAACCACTGTAATCATCACAGACTAGATAGCCCTGCCAGCCTTTCAAGAACTCTTCAGCATGCTGGCCTGAACGACTATCCTGAAAGTCATAGATCACCGCCTGAACTGGATTGTACTGTGTAGTGGCATAGGCCCAGACATAACCTTTCTTCGGTTTTTTATTATTCTCACCCATCCGCATGATGGTGACCGGTGTTTCATCTGCATGCAGCACCTGCTGTTGTAGTACCACCTCTTTTAAGGCATTGGCCAGAGGTTCCAGTTCTACACCGCAGCGACCTATCCAGTCAGATAAAGTTGATCTAGAAAGTTCGATTCCCGCCCGCTGATAGATCAGACATTGACGGTACAGCGGCAAATGATCGGCATACTTCGATACCAGCACATGGCTGAGCAATTCAGGTGAAGCAATGCCTTTATCAATCACATAGGCGGGCATCGCTTGCTGAGTCAGAGTGTCACACTGATCACAGACCCATTTACCACGCACATGCTGTTCCTTATAGAACTGTGCCGGTCTGAAATGCAGTTTTTCACTGACATCTTCGCCGATACGACGGAGTTGGCAGCCACAAGCACATTGGGTTGATGCAGGTTCATGCTCAATACGGATGGTGTGTAGATGATCTGGCAGTGGTCGACGTTTAGGTTTATTGGTTTTGGCTTTCTGTGTCGCTGCATTAGTTTTATCTGCATTTAGCCGTTCCAGTTCTAGATCAACCGCGGCAATATCTTCTTCAACCGCTTCATCCCACAGATGGATTTGTTTTGCCGTTAAGTGTTCATTCTTTTGGGCGAATTTGTGCTTTTTAAACAGCGCCAGTTCATGCTCGTATTTTTGATTGAGAATAGAAAGATGTTGAACTTTAGAATCTAATTGCTGGTTTGATTGTGCTAGAGACTGATGCTGCATCGCCAACTGCCGGGTAAATTCCAGCAGTTGTTCATGGGTCAGTTGGCTTAAGTCAGGCAGCGTATTCATGACCGCAGTATGCCTGAGGTCATGAAGAGAATGAAATAGAACGTTTGGAGAATAGCAGAATAGCCGAGCTTGGTTTAGAGCATTGTTACCACTTGCTGTCGTCCAATGCGCTGCCAGGGCAAACCCTGAATGAGTGCCTGTAACTGTTCCGGGTTGAGGACCACGGTTTCACCTTGGTGAACTTGAGCCCAGTGGAATTTTCCCTGTTCCAGCCGCCTGGCACACAGCCAGATGCCCAGTCCATCATGTACCAGCACTTTCATACGATGACCACGTTTATTACAGAACAGGTAGGCGCAATGCGGTTTGATGTAGCCAAAGGCTCTCACCACCTGAGCCATGGTCGTATCCATACCTGCACGCATGTCCATGGGCTGGGTAGAGAGCCAAATTTCATTGATACGGATCATGTTGCCAGTGCCTTGAGTAATTCTGCCAAGGCAGGTATTTCTGATGTCTGCCATTTTAGCTGAATATCATTATTCGTATGAGGCACGGTGATACACAACGTGATCCTCTCATCAATAGGTTGGCTGATTGCAGCAGTGTAAGGCAAAGCAATAAATGCTGGATTCACATGAGTAGGATCCTGCACGGCACCATCATGATGGCTGAAGATCCTGATCCAACGACTGACAAGGTTGGCATTAATACTATGTTGCAGTGCGACCGAAGCGATCGAGGTATTAGGATTTTTGCAGGCATTGACAATACTGAATTTGAATTCTTTGCTGTATGTTCTGCGTTTTTTAGCAACAGGAGGTGTTGCTGAATATATATCCATGTTCATAGATTAAGTCCCCACTTGTTTTTAGGTGGGAACTAAATTAAGGCTTATAGGATCGCTTGGTAAGGCTGTGTTAGCTGGATGCTTACTTTCTTTTACCTTAATAACGTATTTTTTTAACGGCAGCATACCTTTTGAAACACCACCAAATTATTTATGTTCCACCAGCACATATACTTCCCTATCGAAAAATCTGATAAGAATTGATTATTTTGATACAAAACCTGAAAACTGGGAGTGCTTATATGGACATATATAATATTTCCGGATAAATATAAAACTACTCCACAAGAAGAAAGGCAGAATTTAATCTCAGTCCGAAGTAACAGTACTCTCAAAGACCAAATGTAAAGAAGCATACTTAAGAAAATAAATTTCAATAATGCATGAGGATGTAATTAGTTTCAGGGTGCTAAGAAAGTGTAGCAACTTGCTACACTTTTTCGCTTTTTTGAATCAGCTGTTTTAAGAAATCTTCTAATTGTAAGAGACTGGCTTCGTCAATTTCCGAGATATTCAGAGAAACCTTAAGCTGTTTTTGATTCAGTTTGATATTCCCCGCAATCTTACCGGCATATTCAATTTTTCTGACCACGGATGTTGTGGTCAGTTTTTCTGGATTCTGACTCAATAGTTTTTCAGCATAAGTAGTAACTTTGCTTTGCTCGAGTTTTTTGTCTTTTAATTTTTCCCAAGCTCCGAGTAAGGCCACTTCGGCTTCAGAGAGTTGTTCAAGATGATCCGATAGAAATTTTTTGAATGCAGTTGCAGCAGTACGGCCTAGCAAGCCTGGTTCCACATCAAGGTCATTTAAAATTGCTTGCGGCAGTTTTTCGTATGCTAAATACTTGTACATATCTTCGCGATTTAAACCCAGTGAATTGGCTAAACGTTGCTTGTTTTTCTTTAATTTCTCATCAAGTGAGTTCAGGCCAATAAAAATCTCATAATCTGTCAGATCCTGACGCTTTAAATTCTCTGCCAGGGTTAACAAAGATGCTTCTACATTATTTGCATCAATTATAATGGCTTCAATCACAGACTTTCCGAGTAATTGATGTGCCCGTAAGCGTCGCTCGCCTGCAATCAGTTCATATTTCAGATTATCCAGTTTACGCACTGTAATGGGCTGCAAAAGGCCGATTTCATTAATAGAATCCGCCAGTTCTTTTAACTGTGACTCTTCAAATATTTTACGCGGCTGGTTTGGACTTCGGCTGATATCCTCAATAGGGACATTACGTCTAAACTCTTTCGGCTCTTTAATATTGTCTTTCTGTGCTTGCTGATGTTTTTCTGTATTCTGTTTCAGTTTCTGAGCTAAAAGCTCTTTGGTGCTTGCCATAATGCTCTCAGGTTTTAATTTTCACTACAATTTCATTGGCAAGGCTTTCAAAAGCCTTACGTACTTTTGAATTTTTTTCTACTTTCAAAAGTGGTTGTTGCAGAATCGCTGCTTGATTGACTTTAGTACTTTGAGGAATTGTGGTTTCTAAAATTTTACCTACCTGTTTCAAGGCTTCATCCCGAATCAGCTTACAGACATTCTGACGTTCATCATGCTTAATTAGTAAAGCGCCTAAAAGCTCTAAATCTGGATTAATACGTTTGATTTTTTCAAGATGATTTAAAAGATCTGTTACCCCATACAATCCATATTGTGATCCTGATTCGATAGGGATAATGACATGTGTTGAAGATGCCAAGGCATTGCTTGTTAATAATTTAAGGCTAGGTGGACAGTCGATCAATATAAAATCATAAAGATCTTTTAATAGTTTTAACTTGATATTTAACTCTTCAGAAGGACGGGGAGCTTCTTCTTTTAGTTGATCTTCAGTTTTTCCTAAATTTAAGGAACCATAAATTAATGATACTTTTTCAAAGTTCGTTTCTTCTTGTAATGCATCTGCCAACAACGAAATATCGCCCACTAGTAATTCTGCTGTAGTGACAGCAATTTCGCTTGGATGTTGGATCCCAATGTGTAAACTTGCGTTTGCTTGAGGATCTAAATCAATGACTAAAACTTTGTAGCCAAGATTGGCAAGTTCTGAGGCTAGGTGTACAACAGTCGTTGTTTTGCCACATCCGCCTTTATGGTTAGCAACAGTAATAATTTTTGCAGACATGCGTGTCAGATGCTTCCTTATTTCAATGTTTAGTAATATAAATAACTTTCATTCATCTTACTATAGTTTTTAAATTTATAAATCCTATTTATTCAGCTGTAAAACAACTTAAAAAATAAATTTTTAACTAAGCTAGCTTAATTAAAAATTAGAATAATTAGTTATTTAGCTAATTAATAATTAGGATCATATTTTTATTATATAAAACAAGTGCTTGTAACTTTAAAAGTGGAAGGTTTGTCACTATAAAGTGGAAGGTTTGTCACTATAAAGTGGAAGGTCTGTCACCGTAAAGTGGAAGGTCTGTCACTATAAAGTGGAAGGTTTGTCACTATAAAGTGGAAGGTCTGTCACTAGGGTGGAAGGTTTGTCACTACTATTTTTATAACTGCTATTTTTATTTAAAAATAATTTAAAAAACAAATATTTAAGCTGTTAATAAAGTCTCATAACTAAGCTTTAAAGGTGGAAAGATTGTCACTGTATCTTCTTAACCTGTGGATAATCTGTTTTTATTGGATATTTCCTGATGATTATATGTGCAGTTATACCTTTTAAATCTAACAAAAAGGTGGAAGCCTTGTCACATCAGGGTTTTTATCTGACTTAACCTAACTAGACCTGAATGAAAAAAGTAAAAATAGACCTTCTGAACTGTAATTTCGAGACTAAAGGTGGAAGGTCTGTCATCATGGGGTGGAAAGATTATAATTAATTCCACTTTAAGTGCAGGAAATCGGCTAAAATGCTTCTTTTTGATGACAAACTTTCCACTTTTAGAATATTGTGGTGAAAGTCTTGAAAGTTTTTCCACTTTTGTATATAAAAACTAAGTTAAATTATAAATATCACGGTTATGACAGAATCTGAACCATTGCAAGAAGAATCGAATTATATTCCTTACTGTATAGGCAACATTCGCCATAATGGCGTTGTCAGTACCAGTAACCGTTTAATTCGCCCAATCGAATTATCAGCCAATGAATATAAGGCACTTTTATATGCAATGGCGGTTGCGAATTATAGTGAGAAAAATAGGGTAGATGGTGAAATTACCGAACAAACTTATATTTATTTGTATAAGGATGATTTGGCAGATTTACTAGGATTAAATAAACGTAATTCAATTAATGTTGCAATAGATCGGATTTATAAAGAGCTTTCATCCCGGGTAGCTCATTTTATTATTGAGGAGCCAGCTGATAATGGTAAGAGAAAGACTAAAAAAGTACATTCTGTCGTTCCCATTATCCGTGAGTTAAGATGGGAAGATGATTCTAAAAATGCGATTCAGATTCGTTTTACCAGTGAGGTGTTGCCGTATTTCACTCAACTGGCTGGGGGTAATTTTACTACCTATCAGCTAAAACATCTTTTTGCCCTAGATTCTGTTGCCAGTATGAGTCTTTATACTTATTTCATTAAAAACGAATTTAAGTACGCCAATCAAAAGAGTTATGAAGTGCCATTACTTTTAGAAAACTTGAAAGCACTGATTGATATTAATGAAACCAAATATGATCGCTGGGTAGATTTTAGACGCTATGTATTAGACAAAATAGTGGCAGAAATTAACGAAAATACAGATCTACAGTTAGAGTATGAAACCGTTAAGAAAGGCCGTCCAATTGTAGGTGTGAATTTTAAACTGCATCATCGGATTGCTGATAAGGCACTGGATGAATTTGCAGTGATTGAAAAAATCTATCTTGATGTTCCATTTGAAGACAATGCATCCGTAAAAGAATTAGGGGCTAAATTCGATATGAATGTACGTTCTTGGTATATTTTTAATAATGATGAAAATTATCAGCAGTTCAAGAAGTGGTTTAAAAAAGTAGGATGCCTCACTGACTCTCAAGCAAATATTGTCATTAATGACACTTTATTCCAAATGGATTTTGCTGAAATTGGTATGGGGTTGAATGACTTTAAACGAAATATGAAGCATAAACTTAAAAGTAATCCGGAATTCGTCCATAGTATTCGTGAAAGACTGAATGATATTTTTGGTAAAGAGTTGATCTAGCGAAAAGTGTAGCAACTTGCTACACTTTTTAGATATATGTTCGTAAAGAATACAAGTGGTAAGGACCTTAGGATAAAAACGACTCTGTTGCATAAAGTGTGAAAATTGAGACTGAACCGTACCGGGTTTGTCGGAGACCAACTTTCTTGAGAGAATGTTCCAATGACAAAACCAAAATATACCCCTGAAATCAGAGAAAGAGCGGTTCAATTATTGATTGAATCTGAAAAAGATTATCCTTCTACTTGGGCTGCAATCACAGCTATTGCACCTAAGATTGGTTGTACTCCTGAAACATTGCGTGTTTGGTATTTAAAGCATATGGATCAACTAAATCCTGCCAAAGTACAACAGATATCTGACCAAGAAAAAATGAAGCAAATGGAACGTGAAATTAAAGAATTAAAACGTGCCAATGAAATTCTACGTAAAGCAGCCGCTTTTTTCGCCCAGGCGGAGCTCGACCGCCCACACAAATAATGGTGGATTTTATCCAGAACAATAAAGATCGATATGGTGTTGAAGCGATTTGTAGAATTTTACCGATTGCAGCTTCGACCTATTATCGGGCTTTAGATCTCGTTGATAACCCAGAACATCGAGCGAAACGTGCTCTGCATGATTTATATCATGCAGAGCAAATCAAACGTATTTGGAAAGAAAGTTTAGGTCGATATGGTGTGCGTAAGGTCTGGCAACAATTGAAACGTGAAGGTTATGTTATCGCACGTTGTACAGTTGCTCGATTGATGCAGAAGCTAGGTATACAAGGTGTTTGGCGTGGTAAGAATAAACAAACCACCCGTAGCCGAGATGATCAAAAACGAGCAGATGACTTAGTAAAACGCAATTTTAATGCAGATCATCCTGACCCTTGCGAAGCAATGCTTCTCAGGTCGCTGACTTCACGTATATTCAAACTCATTCAGGCTGGGTCTATACCGCCTTTATTATTGATGTGTTCTCGCGAGCAATTGTTGGATGGAAAGTATCAACACGTATGAATACAGATATGGTGCTCGATGCACTGGAGCAAGCATTGCATGATCGAGGCATGCCAAAGAACGTGATTCATCATAGTGACAGAGGCGTGCAATATCTTTCCATTCGTTATACCAATCGTTTAGAAGCAGCAAATTTACGAGCATCAGTCGGTACGACCGGTGATTCATACGATAATGCTTTGGCTGAAACGGTGAATGGCTTATACAAAACAGAGGTGATTGAATATTTAAAAGCGGATTGGCAAGGTTTAGCAGATGTACAACTTGCGACACTAAACTGGGTAGATTGGTTCAATAAAGAGCGTGTACACAGTGCACTGGGTTATGTATCACCTTTTGAGTTTGAAGCAATGTACTATGATAAGATTAACCCGTTAGGTCAGGTGGCCTAACTTAAATAAAAAAGTCTCCGACAAACCCGGTACGGTTCAGTTCACAAACTACATTACAGGTCAGTCTATTTTGACAGATGGTGGAATGGTTTACCGTTAACATCAATATAAGGAATACAAAATGAAAGCAGCTCGTTTTTATGACCGAGGGGATATTCGAATTGAAGATATCCCTGAACCGAAAGTACTTCCAGGCACAGTTGGAATTCAAGTTGCGTGGTGTGGTATTTGCGGTACGGATTTACATGAATTCATGGAAGGTCCTATTTTTATTCCACCTTGTGGTCACCCACACCCAATTTCGGGAGAATCTGCACCTGTAACAATGGGACATGAATTTTCAGGCGTGGTTTATGCAGTTGGAGAGGGTGTAGATGATATCCAAATTGGGCAACATGTCGTAGTTGAACCCTACATTATTGCTGACGATGTGCCGACTGGCCCCAATGATAAGTATCATTTATCAAAAAATATGAACTTTATTGGTTTAGGCGGACGCGGTGGTGGTCTTTCTGAAAAAATTGCAGTTCAGCGGCGTTGGGTACATCCTATTTCAAATGATATTCCTTTAGACCAAGCAGCATTGATAGAACCTTTATCTGTCGGTCATCATGCCTATGTCAGAAGTGGCGCAAAAGCTGGCGATATCGCACTGGTTGGTGGAGCAGGCCCAATAGGCTTACTTTTATCTGCTATTTTAAAGGCTAAAGGTCTCACGGTTATCATTACTGAACTGAGTGCAAAACGTAAAGAAAAAGCGATAGAAGCGGGTGTTGCCGATTATGTACTAGACCCATCTAAGGTTGATGTAGTTGCTGAGGTAATGAAAATTACAGAAGACCGCGGTGTAGATGTCGCTTTTGAATGTAGTAGTGTCAATAAAGTCATGGATACACTCGTTGCAGCAATGAAACCAACTGGTGTAGTCGTTATCGTTTCTATTTGGAGCCATCCTGCCACAATTAATGTGCATAGTGTGGTCATGAAAGAGCTCGATATTCGTGGAACGATTGCTTATGTCAATGACCATCAGGAAACCATCCGTTTAGTCGAGCAAGGTAAGATTAATCTAGAACCTTTTATTACCCAACGTATTGCATTAGATGATCTTGTTTCTAAAGGCTTTGAAACGCTGATTCATAATAATGAGTCTGCTGTAAAAATTATTGTTCATCCATAGTAAAGCCTAATTTGAATAAGCTAGAAATAAACTCTATGTAGCTATTTCTAATATCTTTATCGATAGAGAATGAGTCTGTACGTACAGATTCATTCTCAAATTTACAGTGTTGAGTGCCAGTATGATTTTGATCATAGAGCCTAGTAAAGATATAAGGCTTTGTTGCATAAATATGTAAGCATCTGATTTAAATAGATTTAATTTTAGATCAAAAAATAATCAAAACTTTTAAAATCATATAGTTATGAAATCTTTGTGCAACAAAGCCGTTGCAGGTGGAAAACAACACAGCGCTGGTGAGTTATTTTACGAACCGACCATTATTGCCGATGTAACTGCAGAGATGGATGTTGCAACTCAAGAAACTTTTGGACCATTAGCTGCAATTTTTAAGTTCGAAACTGAGCAACAAGCAATTGAGATGGCCAATGCCACAGAATTTGGTTTAGCTGCTTACTGCTACACACAAGATTTAGGTCGTGCGTGGCGCATGAGTGAACAACTCGAGTACGGTATGGTTGGAATTAATAAAGGCTTGATTTCAAATGAGGTTGCACCGTTTGGTGGAATTAAACAGTCAGGTTTAGGGCGCGAAGGCTCAAAATATGGCATTGAAGATTATCTCGAAATCAAATACACCTTATTTGGAGGATTAGGCTAATGAGTAATGAAAAATTTGAAAAAGGTTTAGCGATTCGTAAACAGGTGCTTGGCGAAGCTTATGTCAATAATTCGATCAACAATGCTGATGATTTTAACTTACCTTTACAGGAACTGGTCACGGAGTATTGTTGGGGGGCGGTCTGGGGACGTGAAGAACTGAGCAAACCTGAACGTAGTCTAATTAATCTGGCTATGATATCAGCCTTAAACCGTCCGCATGAATTGAAGCTACATGTTAAAGGAGCTTTACGTAATGGCGTGCCTAAAGACAAAATTCGAGAAGTACTCTTGCAAGTAGCAATTTACTGTGGCGTGCCAGCTGCTGTAGATAGTTTCCGTATTGCAAAAGAAGCAATTTTAGAATATGAACAGGAAAATATTTAAAAATTTTACCAATCAAAGGTTAAAATTATAACCGCATTATTAAATGCGGTTATTCTATTTGCGATTGAAACCTATGAATACTTTCAGCATAAGAAATATTGACAATTAAAGTGAGTAAATCATTACCATATATCAAAATTAATGAAAATTTTGCCACTTGATATCAATTTAACATAATCAATGTTATACGAAGTACAGCTGTTAGAACCCATTTAAAGTGTCTATATTCTCACCAATAAAAATGTCTAGTTTATGATGGTTTTTATCACCATGGACTGGATATAAATATAGATGCTGATCACTATGTCTGACAAAGAAATTCAACGGCTTGCAGTTCTGCAAGACGTTCGAGATCATCGTATTACCCAGGTCCGTGCTGCTGAAATCCTAAATCTTTCCACCCGTCAAATTACCCGGTTATTGCAGAAGCTCAATCAAGATGGTATCTCAGGTATGGCACATGCCAGTCGTGGTCAACCTGGCCATCGTCGCCATGATGACTTGTTAAAATCAAAGTGCCTTTCCATTATTGCTGAACATTTGCTGGGCTTTGGACCCACCTTGGCGCATGAGAAGCTCAGCAGCATGTTTGACCTGAATATCCCGGTAGAAACGCTTCGGCGCTGGATGACGGCCAATGACCTGTGGATTCCACGATCCAAGCGCCTGAAGCGTCCATATCAGCCACGTTATAACCGGGATTGCTTCGGTGAACTGATCCAAATTGATGGCTCATATCATGACTGGTTTGAAGATCGAGCTGCAAAATGCTGCTTGTTGGTTTATATCGATGATGCTACTGGAAAGCTGTTGCATCTGCGCTTTTGTGAGGCTGAAACGACCTTTGACTACCTGCTTTCAACCCGAGCCTACATTGAACAATACGGCAAACCTCTAGCCTTTTATAGCGACAAGCATTCGGTATTCAGAGTTAATCAAAAATCCAGGCAAGACAGCCAGATTACGCAATTTGGGCGGATTCTGAATAATTTGAACATCGATATTATCTTTGCCAACTCACCCCAAGCCAAAGGTCGTGTGGAACGTGCCAACAGAACCCTTCAGGACCGTCTGATCAAGGAGATGCGCCTGGAAGGCATCGGTTCGATTGCAGAGGCCAATATATGGTTACCCTGCTTTATTGAGCAGTTCAATCAGAAGTTCGCCAAATGTGCGCGAAACTCAAAGAACCTGCATCGGCCATTAACCGAATCTGATCTTGAACTGGATGATATTTTTACCTGGCAGGAACCGCGTAAGGTCACCAAGAATCTGACCCTGACCTATGACAAGTGTATTTATATGCTTGAACCGACAGAGCTGAATCATAAGCTTGTTGGGCAATACATTTCATTTCTGGAGTACCCGGATGGTACTGTGGCAATCATGCATGAAGGACGGAAGATCAACTATAGCGTCTTCAATAAACTGGCTGGACTACAGCAGAATGAAGTGGTTGAGAATAAAAGATTAGGTTCGGTCCTGGCCCATATCCAGCAGCAACATGAGGAATTGGAGAAACAGAATAAACGTTCCCGTCTCAAGAAAAGTATGCCGAGTCGTAAAGCTCAGAAAGTTGTTATTGAACAAAGAAATTTAAATCCTGTGCTTGACTCTTGTAGTTAAAAACAGGACATTTTAAATGGTTTATCGCACAGACATTTTAATTGGTGAATAACAACAGCAACAACATTTGTAACTCCAAAATAGAAATGTCCGGTTTCTCCAAAGTAAAGAATACTCGCTTTTGCGATTATCGAAGCGTACGGTTTGATATGTTGGTGTTTATGTCGGATAAAGAACTTAAACGATTGTCGGTCTTGCAAGAAATCTGTGATCAACGCATCACCCAATCTCAGGCTGCTCAGCTACTTCACATTTCAGAACGCCAGATCAGACGCTTACTGAAAAAATATAAAGCTCAAGGTCCATCTGCATCAGCTCCTACTGCACATGGTCAAACCTGTAATTCCAAGCTCCTTTTAGACTCAAGTGGCTGAATCTAGTGCATGAAAAGCTGACCAGCATTCATGGATTCAATATTTTAACGAAAACACCGCATTCTTGGATGATTGCAGCTGACTTATTAACGGCTCATATCATGATTAATTTGAAGGACATGCTGATAAATGTAGTCTGCTAATGTTTATTGACGATGTTGCCTCAAACTATAGCAGCCGGTGAGATCAACTCACATGACTTGTTATTCCCATGTAGAAATATACTGGCTAACAAGCAAATAGAAAGATAATTAATATTATTTTATTAAAATAGGTATATAATAAGAATATTTAATATATTTTACTATTTTAATAAAGTTATGAGTAAATATTGTACCATTCAAATTTATCAGGATGACCAGTGGCTTGACTGTGCAATTGTTGAGTTGATGGGTGAAAATGAGCATGGTTGGCAAACACCAACTCGTACTTCATATTTATTTGAATATGCAATTTCTTATATGGACTTACATGATGGCCATGCACTCGCCTATCATTTTCCTGTGAATGTACAAAATAAAATTAATGAAACTTGGCCTGCTTTCTTAATGGATTTACTTCCACAGGGCTATGGTCGTAAAGAATTATTAAGACAACTAAATTACAGTGAAAATGCACAAGAACAAGCAGATTGGGCACTTTTAAAAGCTGGAGCTGGCAACCCGATTGGACATTTACGTATTAAAGAAGCTCATGAGTGGCTGCAAAGGAGCTTTCCGACTGATCAAAATATAGGCTTTAGCCTAAGTGAGATTATAGAACGAAAAGAGCACTTCATTGAATCGCTCGCCTCTTATGGCTTATTCATTGCCGGCTCTTCAGGTGTTCAAGGTGAATGGCCAAAGCTACTCCTCTCCCAAGGACATGATGACCTATTTTATTTAGATCACACACTTGCAGATCATCAGGTAAAAAAACATTGGTTAGTGAAGTTCAGTCGTGGTAGTGACGAAAGCCTGAATAAAATTTTAACTAATGAAGCACACTATATGAAAATTGCTCATTATTTGGGTTTACGCGTACATGAGGAATTACAATTACATGGTAAAACCCTGTTTATTCCAAGATTTGATCGCTACGTACAGGATGGAAAAGTCCAGCGTATTGCACAGGAAAGTCTTGCATCTCTAAGTGGAAAAGCTGGTTTTGGTATTAGGATGACTCATAATCAAATCTGTGAATTACTCACACAGTGTTGTAGTCATCCGAAAGAGGAGATCTTCGAATATCTTAAACGTGATTTGGCCAATGTTGCCTTAGGCAATAAAGATAATCATAGCCGCAATACAGCGATACAACGCTTGAATAATGGCATTATACAACTGACTCCACTCTACGATTTTGCACCGATGTGGTTACATCCTGATGGTATCGCACGAACGACTCGTTGGGAAAAAGATGATCATGGTGGTATGCCAATTTGGCGTTCAGTGATTGAACAAGTCACAGCGAAAACTGGTATTGAACATCATGAAATTCAGGCAGAGTTAGTCAAGCAATTACCCCTCTATCGAGGATTGATGGCCGAAATGAACAAATTGCAGATCTCTCAGGAGATTTTGCAAAATAGTCAGTACCGGATTGAAAATATATGCCAGCAGATTCAGGAGTTAGCACGTGGATAAGCGCTATAAACCTATGACGGCAATTGAGCAGTTAAGAAAGCGCCAAGAAATATTGGAGACGATTAATCAAAATCCTGACTGGCCATTTTACAAGGTTGCTCGTTATATCCGAACTGAGCTTCATTTGACTTTAAATGAAATGGCTAAAATCACAAAAATAGCACCCCAAACTTTGCAAAAAATGGAACAGCCCAATAGTAATCCGACTTTGGAATCTATGATGAAACTCCTAAGCACCTTTGGTTTAAAGATTGTTATTAGATATTGAGTTAAAAGTTATTAATTCAAAGGTAAGCATCCGGCTAACACAGCCTTACCAAGCGATCCTATAAGCCTTAATTTAGTTCCCACCTAAAAACAAGTGGGGACTTAATCCATGAACATGGATATATATTCAGCAACACCTCCTGTTGCTAAAAAACGGTAAGCGTCCGCTGAACACACCTTCTGAATTCATCCTATAAGCCTTAATTTAGTCCCCACTTAGAAACAAGTGGGGACTTAAATTTATGACTACAAATAATCAGACATCCATCGCATCTCTTGCGAAAAAACGAAGAACATACAGTGCTGAATTTAAACAGCAGATCGTTCAGGCTTGTAAAGCGTAAGCGTCCGCTGAACCCCATGCCTATTTTTTAATTTGAGTTGGATTTCCAGCGATGTGGCAGTAATTCTTCTATTTGGGTCGCTTTATGCGTCGGCAGCCTTTTCAGCACATCACTTAAATAGGC